>CAZMXH010000127.1:1134-8954 GCA_964570165.1 uncultured Actinomycetes bacterium | reverse complement strand
CCGGTGGTGCTCGTCGATCTCCAGTCGCAGCGCGGGCAACTCCGGGAGCACCCGGTCGGCCAGGCCCGTGTCAACCAGCAACTCCAGCCCGCGCCGCGGCCACGGCGCCAGCAGCAACTTGGTCAGCTCGTCCCGGATCCGTTCGGCGGAGACGATGCTGAGCCGCTCGTTCATCTTCTCCATCGCCGCCACCACGGCGGGGTCGACGTCGAAGTTGAGCTGCGCGGCGAACCGGGCCGCGCGGAGCATCCGCAGCGGATCGTCGGAGAACGAGTCCTCCGGAGTCCCGGGGGTCCGGATCCGGCGATCAGCGAGGTCGGACAGGCCGTCGTGCGGGTCAAGGAACTCCTTGGCAGGCAGCCGGACGGCCATCGCGTTGATAGTGAAGTCCCGGCGAACGAGATCGTCGAAGATCGACTCGCCGAACACCACCGTGGGTTTCCGGCTGCGGTGCCGGTAGACGTCCGAGCGGTAGGTGGTGATCTCCAGCGTGTAGTCGTCCTTCCGGGCGCCGATCGTGCCGTACGCCTGGCCGATGGTCCACAGGTCGTCGGCCCAGCCCGACAGGACCTGCTTGGTCTCTTGCGGGCGAGCGGACGTCGTCAGATCGAGGTCGGAGCCAAGCCGGTCGAGCAGTGCGTCGCGGACCGAGCCGCCCACCAGCGCGATCTCATGCCCGGCGGCCTCGAACCGCGCGGCAAGCTCGTCGATGACCGGCGAGAGGCGCAGCAGGTTCCGTACAGCGGTACGCTGTGCGGCGGCGAGTGTGCTCGTAGGCTTGGTCACGGCCTTTCAGGGTACTTGCTCGGCACCAGCCGACTGATCCGCCAGGCCCGACACGTCGCACCGCCGTGCCAGCGTTACCCCACCGCTAGGTTGTCAGTGTGACCGTCCCGCGCTGCCCCTGGTCGGCGAGTTGTCCGGCCTGACAGCTTACTCCGCAGGCGCGGCCATGGTCGCCTTGGCCGCGCTCCCGGTGCTGCCCGCCACGGGCGCGGCAGAACCGGGCTCCGATCCGTCGGCGGGCGTCCTTCCGCCCGAGGAGTCCTACGTCGACATCACGCTCGACACCATCGAACCTGCCGCCCCACAACCCGGCGACACGCTGCGACTCGCCGGCACGGTCACGAACACCGGCGAGGTGACCCTCACGAACGTCAACGCCATGATCCGGCACAACGGCAGCCCGCTGCAGTCCAGAGCCCAGCTTGGCCTGCTCGACGACGATCCGCGGATGCTGTGGGGCATCCGGCCGGGCAGCCCGTTCTTCGAGGCGCTGACGCCGGCGCTCGCCCCGAAGGAGTCCGCCGAGTTCGTGCTCGAAACCACGCTCGACGTCTCGTGCCCCGAGGCGACCGACGGCGCCCAGCCGTGTCTCGCCCTGCAGTTCCCGGGGGTATACGTCACCGGCGTCGACATCATGGCAACCGAGCCGTCCGGTACCCGAGTGCGGGCCAACACCGCGCTGACACTGCTGCCGTGGCTCGTGGAACCCGAGCGGCCCCTCCCCGTCGCCATGCTCTGGCCACTGGCCACGACTCCTGCGCTGCTCGCGGACGGGACGCTCACCGCCGGCGGTGATGCCGTTTTCGGACCCGTGGGCGCGGCGCGCATCATGCTTCTGGCGGCGGGCAGCGCCCACGTCACCTGGCTCGTGGACCCGACCCTGCTCGACACGGCGGACGCGGTCGCGTCCGGTGACGGGACGTATGCGGCCGCCGCGGCCACGTGGCTGGACGAGCTTCGGGCAGCGACCGCAAGCGACGACGCCTGGCTGCTGCCGTACGCCGTCCCCGACCTGGCCGCGTTCGACCCTGGGACCGCCACCGACCTTGCGACCACGTCGATGCGGCTCACCCGGCGCCTCGTGGACGAGCTTCCGGGAGCGACGACCGGTCTGTCCTGGCCGCCCGCTGCGAGCCCATCGGCGCTCGCCGCACTCGACCGGACGGCGGCCACCCCGGTCGTACTCTCCGGCTCGGTCACCGACCTGGCCGCAGGCCCGTGGACCACCGTGCAGCACGACGACAGCCAGTTCACCGCGCTGCTCACCGACCCGGGGCTGAGCGCCACGATCCGCAACGCCGCACACGCCAGCCACCTGCGTCAGCGCTGGCTCGCCGAGACCGCGCTCGCGGCACTGGACCCGGCTGCTGCCGGCCGGCCGCTCGTGACAGGTCCGCCGCCCGGCTGGCAGGCCAACCTCGAGCTGGCCACCACCCTGATCGACGTCTGGACCACGACACCGTGGGTGGAGCCGGTCCCTCTGCGGGCGATCGACGATGATCCGCGTGGCATCACGACCATTCCCGACGCCGGCGACGGCGCCTCCGCCGCGTTGCCTGAGGCGGCCGCCGAGGCTGCGGCAGACCTCCGCGCCGCTGCCAACCAGTACGCGACCCTGCTCGCCGAGGCCCCCGAGGGCGAGGACTACGCCAAGGCGACCGTCCGCGCGGCGTCCGCGACATGGAGCACTGATCCGGAGGCCGCGAGCGCGTACTCCGAGCAGATGACGGAGGAACTGCGCTCCCGCCTGGCGCGGGTATCGCTGGCCGTGCCGCCCACGGTTACGCTGTCGAGCAACACCGGAGCGTTCCCGGTCAACGTGGTCAACGAGCTCGACGTTCCGGTCACCGTCCGGCTGGAGGTGGCCTCGTCCAATCCCGACCGGATGTCCGTTGAGCCGGTGACGAGGCAGCGTATCGAGGCGCAGGAGACGGCGATCGTGCAGGTGACCGCGGAGGCGGTGGCCAACGGAAGGGTGCGGGTAGACATGCAGCTGGCCACCACAGACGGCGTGCCGCTGGGCGACGCCGAGTACACCGTCGTCAACGCCACGAACTTCGGCGTGATCGGGTGGTTCCTCATCGTCGGCGCCTCCCTGCTCTTCGCCATGGGCCTCGTCTGGCGGACGGTCCGCGGCCGCCGCAGGAACGGCACGCAGCAGCACGGCCGGATCCTTGAACTGGACGAGGTCGCGCGGTGACCGACCCCGTATCGCGCGTCCGCCAGTCCGGGCTGCTCAGCTCCAGTGTGATCATGGCGGCCGGGACGGTCGCGTCCCGGTTCACCGGCTTCCTCCGCGCCGCCGTGATCGCCGCAGCGATCGGGCTCGTCGGAAAGACTGCCGACGCGTTCAACCTGCCCAACACCATCCCGAACATGATCTACATCCTGGTCGCGGGAGGGGTGTTGAACGCGGTGCTCGTCCCGGTCATGGTGCGGGCCATCAAGGAGGACGCGGATGGCGGGCAGGCGTATTCGCAGCGGCTGTTCAGCGTGGTGGTGACCATCCTCGCGCTCGCCACGCTCGTCGCGGTAGCCGCGGCGCCGTGGCTGCTGCGGGTCTTCGTCGACGCCGAGTACCTCCTCCCGGAGAACCGTGCGTTCTTCGACAACATGGTGATGTTCGCCCGCTTCTGCCTGCCGCAGATCTTCTTCTACGGCCTCTACGTGCTCGTGGGGCAGATGATGAACGCCCGCGGGCGGTTCGGTCCGATGATGTGGGCCCCCGTCGTCAACAACATCGTCGCGATCGGCGTCTTTGCGGCCTTCCTGGCCGTCTTCGGCCAGAAGGAGGGAGAGCCCTACGACGCGGTCGAGATCGTGCTGCTCGGTGCCGGGTCGACGCTGGGTGTCGCGCTGCAGGCGCTCGTGCTCATCCCCGTGCTGCGCCGCACCGGGTTCCGGCTGCGGTTCCGGGCCGACTGGCGCCACGCCGGGCTGGGACAGGCCGGCAGGCTCGGCTTCTGGACGCTCGCGTTCGTGCTGCTCAACCAGGTCGCGTACCTCGTGGTGATACGCACTGCCAGCGGCGGTTCGGCGTCCGGCGAGGCCGGCGTGACCGTGTACATGAACGCGATCCTGATCATGATGGTTCCCCACGCCATCATCACCGTCTCGCTCGCAACGGCGTTGCTGCCCAAGCTGGCCGACCACGCGACAGACGGCAAGCTGGCCCTGGTACGCGCCCGGCTGGAGTCGGCTATCCGCATCTGCCTGACGGTCATGGTTCCCGTGGCCGCCCTCCTCGCCGCGCTGGCGATCCCGCTGGCAGCGTTGATCTTCGACTACGGTGCTGCGTCCGGGCAGACTCGGGTGCTGGCGTACACCCTGGCCGCGTTGCTGCCCGGCCTGGTGGCCTTCACCGTCCACTACCTGGTGCTGCGGGGCTTCTACGCCCTGCAGGACACCAAGACGCCGTTCCTCGTACAGATCTGGATCGCGGTCACGATGGTGATCAACGCGGTGGTTGTGGGGCGAGTGGCGCCGGCGGAACTGACGACGGTCCTGCTCGCCGGGGGCTACAGCCTCGCGTACATCGTCGGAGCGAGCGTCAGCCTGACGGTTCTCGGACGCCGGATCGGCGGGATCCCGCAACTCCCGCTGCTCGCGAGCATCGCGCTGCTGGCCATACCGTCGGCCGTGGGCGCTCTCGCCGGCTACGGCCTCGTACGCGTCTTGGCCGACCCGCTCGCCGGTGTGCCCGGCCTGGTGGCCAACGCCGTCACCCTGGCCTCGGCGGGAACCGCCGGGTTGCTTATCTTTGGTGGGTTGGCCTACGCGATGCGTATCGCCGAGGTGCACCAAGCGGTCGGCGCAATTCGCCGACGGATCGGGACGCAACGGGCGTAGGACGGCCTAGCATGGACTTCAACAAGTTCGACGACACACCGGGAGGATTGTGACAGCACAGGCAGTCCGGCCCGGTCGCCTCCTCGCCGGGCGCTACCGCGTCGAGGACCTGCTCGACGAGATCGACGGAGTGCGTTCGTGGCGCGGGGTCGACGAGGTGCTTCGCCGGGCCGTCTTCGTACACACTCTGCCGACCGACGACCCGCGAGCGGAGGCACTCAACCAGGCGGCGCGGGCCGCCTCCCGGGTCGGTGACACGCGGTTTCTCCAGGTGCTCGACGTGGACGCCGAGGACGACACGGTCTACGTCGTACGCGAATGGACCACCGGACAGAACCTGAAGCTGCTGCTAGCCGCAGGTCCGCTGCCACCCGACCAGGCCGCCGCGCTCGGTGGGGAGGTAGCCGAGGCGCTGGCCAATGCGCACCAGCGGGGTCTGACACATCTGCGCCTCGAGCCGAGCTCAGTTGTCATCACTGACGACGGCACTGTCAAGATTGCCGGCCTGGCAACCGAGGCGGCGCTGCACGGAGCCGAGGACGGTGACCCGGGCGAGATCGATGCCGCGGGCGTCGGGCGGATACTCTACGCGGCCCTCACCGGCCGCTGGCCAGACGGTGACGGCCATGGGCTCCCAGCCGCACCGCGCATCGACGGCCGTATCGCCTCGCCCCGGCAGGTGCGACCAGGGGTCCCGCGAATACTCGACGAAGTGGTGGACCGCACCCTCGGCAACAGCGAGCGCCACAACGCCCGGTCGTTGCGCAGCCCGGCCGAGGTCGCCGACGCGCTCAACGCGGGCACGACGTCCGGCCGGTCGAGCGTTGTGGCCGACTCCAGCGACACCGGCCCACCGCCCGCTGTGCTCCAGGAGCCGGCCCCCGCTCCCCGGCTGCTGTCGGCGCCGGCCTCGACCCCACCGCCCGACGAACGCACGCCGGGCTCCCAGGTCGCGGCGCGGGTGGTGGGAGTGCTCGTGGAGGCGACGTTCCTCTTGGTCGCGGCTTGGCTGGGCTGGCGTGCGGTGTTCGCCGACGCGTCCGCCGACTCCGTCACCGTGACCTCGCCCGACCCGGTCGTGACCACTGCGGAAGACGAGCCGACGCCCACGCAGGCGGCCGAAAGCACCCCCGATGAGAGCGCCGAAGACTCCGAGGAAGAGGAGGAAGAGGATCAGGAGCCGGAGATCAGCCTAACGGCCGATCCCACCTCCGCCGCACCGTCGCAGCGGATCACGCTGTCCGGCCGGATCGAGCCGGCCGTGGAGGGCCTCGAGCTGCGGGTGGAGCGCCGGCTCGATGGCGGCGACTGGCAGAGCTTTCCGGACGATCCCAGTCAGATCACAACTCAGACTCGGGCCGGCGGCGAGTTCAGCACCTGGGTCCAGACTGGCCGGCAGGGCGAGAACGACTGGCGGCTGGTTGGCATCATCGACGACGAGGAGATAGCGTCCGAGGTCGCCACGGTCACGATCAACTGACCGGGAGGTGCTCGGTTGACGACGGATCCGGTCGAGGATCAGGACGTCGTAGGTGACGAGACGCTGCTTCGGCGGCACGTGGGCGGGGACCCGGACGCGTTCGGTGAGCTGGTCCAGCGCCACCGTGACCGGCTGTGGGCCGTTGCCCTGCGTACGCTCGGCGATCCCGAAGAGGCGGCGGACGCCCTTCAGGACGGCCTGATCAACGCGTTCCGGCGGGCCGGCTCCTACCGCGGGGATGCCGCCGTGACCACCTGGCTCCACCGGATCGTCGTCAACGCCTGCCTGGACCGGCTCCGACGTGCCGCCATCAGGCGGACCGCGAGCATGCCCGAGGACCCGGACCACGCGGCGGCGCTGGCCTCGAGCGGCGGTGATCCGGCCGACCAGGTCAGTGTCCGGATGGACGTTGAGGCCGCGCTGGCAACGCTTCCGGCGGACCAGCGGGTGGCGCTCGTGCTGGTCGAGATGGAGGGTCTCCCCGTCTCCGAGGTCGCGCGAATGCTGGGCTGCCCTCCGGGAACCGTCAAGAGCCGGTGTGCCCGGGCGCGGGCCCGATTGCTGCCATTGCTTGCGCCTACCGAGCGCGCGGGGAACCCGCAGCCTGCGGCCGGCGTCCCATCTGAGAACCCTGAAACCGGCCCGTCAGGAGGTGATGCCCGATGACCGACGGGCACCTCCTGCCAGAGCAGCTCGCCGAGCACGCCGAAGGGTTGCTCACTCCTGCTGACGCCCGTGCCGTGGATGCCCACCTGCAGGGCTGTGCCCAGTGCCGCGAGACCGTGACGGCGCTGGAGTCCGTGTCCCGAGTGCTCGCGACGGCCCCACGGTCGCTGCCCACGCCACCGGACATCGTCGCACGGGTGGACCGCGCACTCGCCGCCGAGCGCGCGGAACGGTCGCGGCAGGCGACGACCGCCGGGCTGCTCGAGCGGTTCCGCGGTCGGCTACCGATGCTGGCCGCGGCGGCCGCGGGTGTGGCCGTCCTGGGATTCGCCGGCTGGGCCGTCGGCTCCGGCGCGCTCGGCGGCGGTAGCGACGACTCGGCAACGGAGACCGTTGCCGAAGCGCCGCGTCAGGCAGACCACGACGCCGGTGCCGAGGCGGCGCCCGGTGAGGATTCCGCCGCATCGGACGGCGATGCGCCCGCCGACGAGCAGAGGCCGGAGGAGTTCGGCGCCGATGCGGCGCCGGTGCCGGACGAGGCCGCCCTCGTCGACCCCGCTGCGCTCGAAGCGCAGATCCTGGCAGTGACCCGCAGTAGCGACAGAGCAGAGGGCAGCGACGGGTGCGGCGCGCGGCTGGCCGCCGAGCAGCAGGCCGCGCTTGTAGGGTCGGCACGCACGCAGTTGGGCGAGACGGAGGGGACGGACGAGGCCGTGCTCGTGGTGCTCGAGACCGACGAGCCGGACGTCGTGCGAGGCTGGGTGCTGCCGTCCTGTGACGCTGTAGCGGCTGATGCGCTGGCGCCCGCGCTGACCGTGCCGGTGGAGTGACCCCTGCTGGAGTGGACATGCCCGGCCACGCGCGGGGAATGCAGGCCCCCTAGGCTCGGTTAACCAGAATGAGGCGTATAGATCGGTTAGCGGCGAAAGGCGCCACGGTGACTGAGGTCCGCAATGTCATCATCATCGGCTCTGGCCCCGCCGGGTACACGGCGGCGCTCTACGCCGCGCGTGCCCGGCTCGACCCGTTGGTTCTCGAA
>CAZMXH010000127.1:0-1124 GCA_964570165.1 uncultured Actinomycetes bacterium | reverse complement strand
TCGTGGGGCGGCGCGCGGATGCACACGACCGAGGTGGAGAACGACCCCGGATTCCGGGACGGCCTGATGGGGCCTGCGCAGATGGAGGCGGTGCGCGCGCAGGCCGAGCGGTTCGGTGCCGAGATCGTCACCGACGACGCCGTCGAGGTTGACCTGACCGGTGACATCAAGCTCGTGCGCGACGGGTCCGGCAACGAGTACCGGGCACGTGCGGTCATCCTGGCCATGGGCTCGGGCTACCGAGAACTCGGTCTCGAGAACGAGAAGCGGCTGTCCGGCCACGGCGTGTCGTGGTGCGCGACGTGCGACGGGTTCTTCTTCCGGGATATGGACGTCGCGGTCGTCGGTGGCGGAGACTCCGCCATGGAGGAGGCGACGTTCCTCACCAGGTTCGCCCGGAAGGTGTACGTCATCCACCGCCGGGACGAGTTGCGAGCCTCCAAGGTGATGCAGGAGCGTGCATTCGCGAACGACAAGATCGAGTTCATCTGGAACACCGAGGTCGTCGACGTGCTCGGTGATGACAAGGTCACCGGCGTGCGGCTGCGGAGAACCGATACGGGCGAGGAAAGCACGTTGCCGGTGGCCGGCCTGTTCATCGCGATCGGGCACGACCCCCGCTCCGAACTCGTGGTTGGCCAGGTGAAGCTCGACGAAGCCGGCTACGTCATCGTCGATCACCCGTCCACCAGGACCAACCTTCCAGGCGTGTTCGCGTGCGGGGACCTGGTGGACCACACGTACCGGCAGGCCGTTACGGCGGCGGCTACCGGCTGCCAGGCGGCACTCGACGCCGAACGCTACCTGGCCGAACTCGACCACACCGGCTAGCCGACAGCTGAATGTGCGCAGCGCTGAACACCAGACTGAAAGGGACTCACGATGAGCAAGATCGAGCACGTCACTGACGACAACTTCGCCGAGCGGGTCCTGCAGCGGGACAAGCCCGTCCTCGTGGACTTCTGGGCCGAGTGGTGCGGTCCCTGCCACATGATCGCACCGGTCCTCGAGGAGATCGCCGAATCGCAGGACAAGCTCGACATCGTGAAGCTGAACACCGATGAGAATCCCAGGACCCCCGCGGCCTACCGGGTGATGTCCATCCCGAACCTGAAGGTGTTCTC
>CAZMXH010000126.1:0-8975 GCA_964570165.1 uncultured Actinomycetes bacterium | reverse complement strand
CGCTCTTCCGCATCGTGGGGCGGGCTGCTCGCAGGTTCATCGGCTCAAGAGCTTACGAGAACGAGCGCTACCTCGCGGGCACGCTGTCGAACGCGTCGCCGGCCGAGATCCCGGACCAGCGCGAGACCGGCCATGCGATCACGAACGCTCGCCCTACGACGCGATCCTCCGGAACCGTGCCGTGCACCCGCGAGTCGCCGGAGTTGGCTCGGTGGTCGCCCATCACGAACAGCTCGCCCTCGGGGACCTCGACCTCGAACTCCGTGGCGGAGGGCTCGTCGCCGGGCCGCAGGTACAGCGACTCGTCGAGCGGCGTTCCGTTCACCGTGACGCGTCCGTCGGTGCAGCAGGCGACCACGTCCCCGCCCACCCCGATCACTCGCTTGATCAGGTGGCCCTCCGAGTCGTCGGGAAGTACGCCCACGAACTGCAGCGCGTTCCGTACCCAGGCTCCCAGCCCCGTCTCATCCTCCGGCGGCGCCGCCAGCCAGCCGTTCGGGTCGGCGAAGACCACGACGTCGCCGCGCTCAATGTCGCCGAACCGAGTCGTGACCTTCGACACCAGCACCCGGTCCCCCACCAGCAGCGTGTCCTCCATCGACGTGGAAGGGATGAGGAAGGCCTGGACCAGGAATATCCGCACGAGCGTGGCGATGACGAGCGACAGCGCGATCACGATGACCGCCTCCCGCAGTACGGCGAGCACCCCCCCGCCCCTGTTGCGCCGTACCTCTGGTTGGTCGCTACCGCGCGCCACGGTGTCCTCGGCTACGTGCTCTCCCATGTCGCTCCCTGCGCCGGCCGGCACGCACCGTCCGTCGTATCGAACGCATCCGACCCTACCCGCAGGGCCGCCGTGGTCAGCGCGACTCGCGCTTCTCGCGGATCCGGGCCGCCTTGCCCCTGAGATTACGCAGGTAGTACAGCTTGGCGCGGTTGACATCGCCGCGGCTGACTACCTCGATCTTGTCGATCACCGGGCTGTGCACCGGGAAGGTTCTCTCCACCCCGACGCCAAAGCTGATCTTGCGGACGGTGAACGTCTCCCGGATTCCCGACCCCTGCCGGCGCAGCACGACACCCTGGAAAACCTGGATCCGCGAGCGGTTGCCCTCGACCACGCGGACGTGAACCCGGAGGGTGTCGCCGGCCCGGAACGGCGGAATGTCGTCACGGAGGCTTGCGGCATCGACGGCGTCGAGGGTCTGCATCGTAGTCACTTCCTCACCGGCGCCACGGGTCACCGGCTGCATCGCGGTAGGTCGACAGACTGCAGGCCACGCGGACCCCACGCTCCCCCATGGCAGAGCGGCCGCGAGCCACGCAGCGCTCTAGTGTGCCACACCGTTGGTCAGTCGACCGAATCGCCGCTGCGGAACACGCCCCCGTCGGCCACCGTCCACCCGAGCTCACCGAGGACCTCGCGGTCCCGCTCGTCCAGTGCGCCAGGCTCGAGCCGCCGGACGAGATCCGGCCGCACCATCGCGGTGCGGCGCAGCGCCTGGTCCCGCCGCCAGCGGGCGATGTTGCCGTGGTGCCCCGACAGCAGCACCTCGGGAACGCCGAGCCCGCGCCACACCGGCGGCTTGGTGTACACGGGCGCCTCCAGCAGCCCGGCGGCCCCGAAGGACTCCTCGACCAGAGACTCGGGATTGCCGATCACCCCTGGCAGCAGCCGGCTGAACGCCTCCACCATCACCAGCACCGCGGCTTCGCCGCCGCTCAGCACGTAGTCGCCGATGGAAAGCTCGCTCACCCGCATCCGCGTCCGGGCGTCCTCGACGAACCGGGCATCGATCCCCTCGTACCGCCCGCAGGCGAACACCAGCCACGGCTCGGCCGCCAGGTCGTACGCCGTCCGCTGCACGAACGGCCGGCCCACCGGGGTGGGAACGACCAGCAACGGCGCGCCCTCTGTCCCTGTGCTCGTGACGTCGTCCAGCGCGCTGCCCCCCACGTCCGGGCGCATCACCATGCCCGCGCCACCGCCGTACGGCGTGTCGTCGACGGTGCGGTGCCGGTCGGTGGTCCACTCGCGCAGGTCGTGGACGTGGACGTCCAGCAGGCCGGACTCCCGGGCCTTGCCGACGAGGGACAGTTCCAACGGCGCAAGGTACTCCGGAAAGATGGTGATGATGTCGACCCTCACTCCCCGGCCTCCTGCGCTTCCGGCGGGTCCAGCAGGCCGGGCGGCGGGTCGATGGTCACCTGGCCCTCGTCGAGGTCCACCTCTGGGACGATCTCCGCGGCGAACGGCACGAGCACCTCTGCGCGGTCCGCGCGCCGCACCGCCAGCAGGTCGTGACCCGGCAGGTGCACGACCTCGCTGATCTCGCCGACCTTCGTGCCGTCCGGCGTCCGGACGGACAGCCCGACCAGCCGGTGGTCCGGGAACTCGTCCGGCTCGCCAGTCCGCTCCTGCTCGTCGACGTCCGCCTGCAGCAGCACCCCCCGCAGCCGCTCCGCGGCGGTCCGGTCAGGAACCCCCTTGAACCGCACCAGCAACCGGTCCCCGTGCCATCGCACGCGCGACACCGTCAGCGGCCCCGCGGCAGCGGGTACCGTCGTCAGCACGGCTCCCTCAGCGAACCGGAGTTCCGGCACGTCGGTGCGCACCTCGACGGAGACGTCCCCGCGGATCCCGTGAGCACGTCCGACCCGGCCGACGGTCACGAGCATCGACGGTGTCAGCGTCCGTCGACGTCGACGAAGTCGATCCGGACGCTCTCGTCGGCTAGCGCCCCGATGACCGTACGGAAGGCGGTGGCGGTACGGCCGCCCCGACCGATCACCTTGCCCAGGTCGTCCGGGTG
The DNA here is from genome assembly GCA_964570165.1 of uncultured Actinomycetes bacterium. Classification (GTDB taxonomy): domain Bacteria; phylum Actinomycetota; class Actinomycetes; order Jiangellales; family Jiangellaceae; genus JBMCTR01. The sequence continues at coordinate 6,162 of CAZMXH010000126.1, read as the reverse complement.
TACGCGGACCTCCAGCAGGCGACCTCGGCGCTGGCGGCGCGAGCGCACCGTCACGTCGTCGGGGTGGTCGACGATCCCCCGGACCAGGTGCTCGAGCGCCTCTGCGACCACGGGGTCAGCTCTCCGGGGTGGGCTCGGCGGCCTCGTCGCCGGTAGCCTCCGCGCCCGCGCCGTCCGCATCGGCCGTCTCAGCCGCCGCGTCGGTCTCCGCCTTCTTGGCGGCCTTCTTTGCGGTGCTCTTCTTCGCCGCCGACCTCTTGGCCGGCTTGGCGGTGTCGTCGGCGGCGGCCTCCGCGGTGTCGGCCTGCTTGTCCGCCGGCTTGTCCGCCGGCTTGCCAGCCTTCTTCGCCGCCTTCTTGGCGGTCTTCTTCGCCGTCGTTGCCTCTGCGGTCGGCTCGCCGTGGACCTCGGCCAGTGCGGTGTTGAACACCTCGGTCTTGTCGGCCTTCGGAGGCGGCGTCTGCACCCGGCTCTCGGCACCCGGCAGCCCCTTGAACCGCTGCCAGTCCCCGGTAAGTTTCAGCAGCTTCAGCACCGGCTCCGTCGGTTGCGCGCCGACACCCAGCCAGTACTGCACGCGCTCGGAGTTCACCTCGATCAGGCTCGGGTGCTCCTTCGGCTGGTACTTGCCGACCTCCTCGATGGCCCGGCCGTCCCGGCGGGTGCGAGCGTCGGCGACGATGATGCGGTACTGCGGCACGCGGACCTTGCCCATCCGCTTTAGCTTGATCTTGACAGCCACTGGCGTGGAGTCTCCTGTCGGTGAGGATTCGGGGGAGCCGCCCGGCGGCCAGGTGGGGATGCTGGCCCGACGCCTCCGATGGACACGGCGTCCGCTGGGGAGAGGGCCCGGGCAGCCGCCGGTTCGCGTGGTAATTGTGCCAGACCAGCAGGCGCCCGCCCAAGCCCGCCGCCGGCCCGGCGGTTATGGTGCGGATCATGAGCCGTTCGCACGAGCGCGTCAACCCGGAGTCGCTCGCGGTACCGTCCGGATTCAGCCACGCGCTCGTCAGCTCCGGAGGGCGCACCGTGTGGCTCGCCGGCCAGACCGCGCTCGACGCGGACGGAACAATCGTCGGCGCGGGTGACATCGTGGCGCAGTACGACCGTGCGCTGGCCAACCTGCTGACGGCGCTCGACGCGGCGGGCGGGCGGCCTGAGCACCTGGTCGCCATGACCGCCTACCTGGTAGACGTCGACGCCTACCGCGAGCGCAGCCGCGAGATCGGCCACGTCTGGCGGCGGCTGGTCGGGCGAGACTACCCCTCGATGGCGGTCGTCGGCGTCACCCGCCTGTGGGAGCCCGACGCCCTGGTCGAGCTTCAGGCCGTCGCGGTGGTGCCTGCCTGACGCAACCGGTCGACGAAGGCTTGCGCGGGGCCGGCGAGCAGGTCGCGCAGCCCGAAGAACACGTCGCCCGCCTCCCGGCCGCGCCAGCCCGCGGGCAGCAACTCCTCAGGTAGCCCGGGGTCGAGGTACGGCAGCCGGCGCCAGTCGGTCAGCGTGGTGACATAGTCGGCGAACGCCTGCCGCGGCGGCGCCTCGCCGCGACGCCGGGCTTCCAGCACCGGCCGCCACCGCGCGATGTAATCGGCGTACGACCGCTGAATCCGGTCGAGGTCCCACCACGACGACACGTGTTTACGCAGTTCCGCAACATCGAGGTGCTGGCCGGTGAACATGTCGACGTAGTGGTTCAGGCCGAGGCGGCCGAGCAGCTCCGCCGCCTCGTCCGCGACGTGCGACGGCGCGATCCACACCCCCGGCGCCACGGTGCCGAAGCCGAGCCAGCTCAGCCGCGACCGAAGGGTGTGCCGGCGTGCCCGCTCGGGCTCAGGGACGCTGAAGATCACCAGTACCCAACCGTCCTCCAGCGCGGCCGGGCGCCGCGAGAAGATGCGCCTGTCGCCCTCCCGCAGGATCGCCAGCGCGTCGGCGGACAAGCCGTATCCGGCCGCGCCGCCGCGCGGTTCGGGCACGAGCATCCCGCGCCGCTTGAGCCGCGAGATCGAGGAGCGCACCGCCGGCTCGTCCACCCCCAGCGCGGCGAGCAGCCGGACGGTGGTCGCCACGGACAGCCAGCCGCCCTCGTCGCGCGCGTACAGCCCGTAGACGGTGAAGATCAACGCTCGCGGCTGCGAGGACTGCTGCACGCGGCCACGGTATCGCGGTCTCTTGACTGTCGTCACCGCGATGTCAGACTGAAAGACACCCGAACCGTCGCGAGGTGATCCATGCCGCTGTCGCCCTCCGCTCATCTCGACACGTTCACCCGCGACAACCTGCCGCCCGCCGATCAGTGGCCGGAACTCCGGTTCCACCTGCCCGAGCTGAAGTACCCTGACCGGCTCAACGCCGCAGACCGGCTGCTCGACCACACGATCGGCCGCCTGGGGCCGTACCGCCGCTGCCTGGTCACAGGCGACGAGGAGTGGACATACGGTGAGCTGCGCGACCGCGCCAACCGGGTGGCCGACGTCCTCACCCGGCAGTTCGGCCTCGTTCCTGGCAACCGGGTGCTCATCCGCGGCCCGAACAACCCCTGGCTGGTCGCGTCCTGGCTCGGTGTGCTGAAGGCCGGCGGCGTTGTCGTGCTGACGATGCCGCTGCTGCGAGCCGCCGAGGTACGCGCGGCGATCGAGCTGACCCGGCCCGCCCTGGCGGTCTGCGACCACCGGTTCCGCGGCGACCTGGACGCCGCGCGCGAGCTCGCCGACCCCGAGCTGCCCGTCGTCACGTATGGCGGCGAGGACGGCGAGGACCTGGTCGCGCGCGCCCGCGCCGCATCGCCGGACGTGGAGAGCGTCGCCACCGCGGCCGACGACGTGGCCTTGCTGGCCATGACGTCGGGCACCACGGGCCGGCCCAAGGTCACCATGCATTTCCACCGCGACGTGCTGGCGATCGCCGACACCTTCAGCCGCAACGTGCTCCGGCCTCGGTCCGACGACCTGTTCACGACCACGGCGCCGTTCGCCTTCACCTTCGGGCTCGGCGCCGGGCTGGTGTTCCCGCTTCACGTAGGTGCGGCGACGCTGCTGGTGGAGAAGGCCACGCCTGACGAGCTGGCCTCTGCCGTCGATCGGCACGGCGTAACGATCCTGTCCACCGCGCCGACCGCGTACAAGGCGATGATCGCCGGCGGTCTCGGCCCGCAGCTTCGCGGGCTGCGGCGGGCCGTGTCGGCAGGAGAGCACTTGCCCGCGGCGACCTGGCAAGCAGTGCACGAGGCGGCCGGCGGCGTGCGGGTTATCGACGGCATCGGATCGACCGAGATGCTGCACATCTTCATCGCCGCGTCCGACAACGACATCCGCCCGGGATCGACCGGCATGGCGGTGCCCGGCTACCTCGCGACCGTGCTCGACGACGCCGGCAACGAGGCGCCCCCCGGTGTGCCAGGACGGCTCGCGGTCCGGGGCCCGACGGGGTGCCGGTACCTGGCGGACGAGCGGCAGAAGAGCTACGTCCAGGACGGGTGGAACCTCACCGGCGACACGTACGTCCGCGACGAGGACGGCTACTTCTGGTACCAGGCGCGCAGCGACGACATGATCGTCACGTCCGGGTACAACGTGGCCGGCCCGGAGGTCGAGCAGGCGCTGCTCTCCCACCCCGACGTTGCCGAGTGCGCCGTGATCGGGACACCGGACCCCGATCGCGGCCAGGCGATCACCGCGTACGTCGTGCTGCGGCCGGACGTTCCCCGCGACGACGCCGCGCGCGTGGCGCTTCAGGAGCACGTCAAGGCGACGATCGCGCCGTACAAGTATCCGCGCCTCGTGGAGTTCCGCGACGAGTTGCCGAAGACCCTGACCGGAAAGTTGCAGCGGTTCAAGCTCCGCCAGGAGGCCGTGGGCCATCCGTGAAGCCCGCAGGTGAGCCGCATCGGCGACAGCCCTCCGTCTGCGACTCGGGCGCCACCTCAATGATCGTCCGTCTCCTCAATGATCACCCGTGCGCGATCCTGGCGGTGAGAGCGTTCTCAGCGCACAGTTGATCATTGAGGAGACTGATGATCATCGACGTGGGTCCGCTGAACCCGCGTCGGTTGGGTCAGCACCTGGCCGATCAGGCAGGTCACCGAGGCGTCCGCTCTCACAGGTCGCGGAAGAGCTCGCGAGCGATGATCGTGCGCTGCACCTCGGAAGCGCCCTCGTAGATCCGCGGCCCCCGGACGTCCCGGTAGAGGTGCTCGAGCAGATGGCCGCGCTGCAGGGCGCGGGCGCCGTGCACCTGGATCGCAACGTCCACGACCTGCTGGGCGGTCTCAGTGGCGAACAGCTTGGCCATCGCGGAGGTGGCCGCGACGCCCTCCCGGCCCGCGTCGTACGCCGCGGCGGCGCGGTAGACCAGCAGCCGCGCCGCCTCGATCCGGGTGGCCATCTCCGCGAGCGGGTGCGCCACGGCCTGCAGATCCTTCAGCTTCGCGCCGAAGGCCTCCCGGGCGCCGGCGTGCTGCACCGCCGCGTCGAGAGCCGCCTGGGCCATCCCCACGGCGCAGGCGCCGACGCTCGGCCGGAACAGGTCGAGGGTCCGCATCGCGATGCCGAACCCCTTGTCCACCGCCCCGAGCAGCTCGCCGGGCTCCACCCGGACACCGTCGAAGACCAGCCTGCCGATCGGATGCGGCGCAACCAGGTCCACCGGCTCGCCGGACAGGCCGGGGCGGTCGCCGGGCACGAGGAAGGCGCTGATGCCATGGGCGCCGGTACCCGGAGCAGTCCGCGCGAACACACAGTAGAAGTCCGCCTCGGGGGCGTTCGAGATCCAGGCCTTCTCGCCGGTCAGGCGCCACCCGCTCCCGTCGCGCTCGGCGAGCAGCCGCAACGCGGCGGCGTCGGACCCGGCGGCCGGCTCGGTCATCGCCAGCGCAGCCACCGCGTCGCCGGCCACGACCGCGGGAACCCAGCGGAAGATCAGGTCGGGCCCACCGGCGTGCACCACCGGATAGGTGCCGAGGCCCTGCAGCGCCAGCGCCGTCTCCGCCTCCGTCGAGACCGTCGCCAGCGCCTCGCGTAGCAGGCACAGCTCGAGCGCCTGAGGCCGGTACGTGCGTCCTGGGAACACGCGGGCCAGCAGGCCCGTCGAGCCAAGCTCCTTGACCAGCTGCCGGTTGACCCGCCCTGGCACACCACGCTCGGCGACGGGCCGCAGCTGGTTCGCGGCAACCTCGCGCACCCTCGTCAACAGGGCTCGCTGGACCCCGTCGAGCTCGAACTCGGCCGCCATCTAGCGGCCCTTCCATCTCGGCTCGCGGCGAGAGGTGAACGCGGCGTGGAACTCGCGGTAGTCCTCACCCTTCATCAGCAGCGCCTGGGTCGCCGCCTCAAGCTCCAGCGCGCCGGACAGGCTCATGTCGAGCTCGCGCGACAGCAGCGCCTTGGTGTGCGCGTACGCCTGGAACGGACCCGCGGCCAGCCGCCCTGCGAGGGCCAGCGCCGCCGCGTCGACCTCGTCGTCGTCCACGAGCTTGCTCACCAGCCCGATGCGCTCGGCTTCGGGCGCGTCGACGGTGTCGCCCAGCATCAGCAGCTCGGTTGCCCTGCCCAGGCCGACGAGCCGCGGCAGCAGATACGCCGCGCCCATGTCACCACCCGACAACCCGACTCTGGTGAACAGGAACGCGAACCTCGCCGAGCGGGCGGCCCGGCGAAAGTCGGCCGCCGCCGCGATCACGGCGCCCGCTCCGGCGGCGGTGCCGTGCACCGCGGCCACGATCGGCACCGGACACTCCCGCATCGCCCGGACCACGTCGCCGGTCATCCGCGTGAACGCGATCAGGTCGGCGGGCTCCATCGCCAGCGTGGCGCCGATGATCTGTTCGACATCCCCGCCGGAGCAGAACGCCCGGCCCTGACCCCGCAGCACCAGCACCCGGGTGTCGTCGCGGTGCGGCAGCTCGCCGACAAGGTCCCGCAGGTCGGCGTAGGCCTCGAAGGTCAGCGCGTTCAGCCTGTCAGGACGGGCGAAGGTGACGGTCGTGACACCGTCGCCGCGCTCGACCTCGAAGTGCTTCCAGTCGTCGGTGAACGGTGCCGACCCGCGGAACGGGCTCATCGCCACTCTCCTGCGCTCGTCGTCCGGTCGGACTAGGGCGGATCCACACTAGCGCCCGTGTTACCGTCGTAACGAACCCAGCATATGACGGGTGCTGCGCCT
>CAZMXH010000125.1:0-8993 GCA_964570165.1 uncultured Actinomycetes bacterium | reverse complement strand
GCAAATAGCTTCCTAGTTGCTGCCGCAGCAACAAAGAGGAAGCTATTTGCGGCGCAAGGCGGGAACGGCCGTCCCCCGCATCCAGCGGGAGCGCGAGCAGGGTGCCCCGATCAGCTGGCTAGTCGGCGAAACCGGGAAGCCAGGCCGCGAGTTCGTCCCTGAACGGGGCCTCGCAGTCAAGCTGGGACAACACCCCGATGCCGCCAAGCCAGACGCGGTGGATCAGCAGGTACGACGGCGGCAGGTTGAGCTTCAGGCCGATGGCGTAGCCGGGGCGCCGCGGGTCATTGATGCGCGCGAACTGCTCGCGCATCCAGTCCCGGCTGAATCGGAACCGCTCGACGGCGGCCGGCTCGAGGAAGGGCGACAGGTAGTCGTACAGCTCGTCCGGGTCGATCCGGATGTGCGGCTTGACGAACCCCTCCTCCCGGAGGCCGTCCAGCATCGCCTCGGCCTCGCCGGCGAGCGCCCGGGACATCAGCTGCCCGATGGACGGCGGCAACCCCTCCGGTAGGCGTGCGACCGCGCCGTAGTCGACGACGCCGAGGCGGCCGTCCGGCGTGACGCGGTAGTTGCCCGGATGCGGATCGGCGTGCAGCAGACCGGCCCGGTGTGGGCCCGAGAACAGGAACCGGACGTAGAGCAGTCCGGCTCTGTCCCGCTCCTCCTGAGTCCCGGTGGCGATGACGTCCGACAGCGGGCGGCCGTCGAGCCATTCGGACACGAGCACGCGCTCGGTGCCGTACACCAGCTTGGGGACGGCGAACTCGTCATCCTCGTCGAACGCGAACGCGAAGCCGTCCTGCGCGTCGGCCTCCATCCGGTAGTCGAGCTCCTCGGTGACCCGATCGGTGAGCTCGTCGAGCAGCGGTCCGATGTCCAGTCCGGGAATCACCATTCCGATCGAGCCGCCCAGCCGGGTGATCTGCCGCAGGTCGGAGCGCAGCGCGTCGCCGGCGCCCGGGTACTGCACCTTCACGGCGACCTCGCGGCCGTCCTCCCAGACTGCCCGGTGCACCTGGCCGATGGACGCGGCAGCGGACGGAGCGTCGTCGAACTCCTGGAACTTGCTCCGCCACCCGTCGCCGAGCTCTTCGGCGAGGACTCGATGGACGACTTCTGCGCGCATCGGGGGAGCGGACTCCTGCAGCCGGGTGAGCGTCGCGCGGTAGGGGCTGACGAGGTCGTCCGGGAGCGCGGCCTCGAACACCGACAGCGCCTGGCCGAACTTCATCGCGCCGCCCTTCAGCTCGCCGAGCACCCGGAAGATCTGGTCGGCCGTCCGCTGCTGGAACTCGGCGCTGACCACCTCCGCCGGGCGGCCGCCGAGCCGCTTGCCAAGGCCGAGGGTCGCGCGCCCCGCGATGCCGAACGGCAGGCTCGCCAACCTCGCGCTGCGGGCCAGGGCCCGGCGAGGAAAGTCACTCATGCCATCCAGTATCCCTCTTGCACCACCTATGACCATGTGCAGCCGCAGGAGGGGTGCGGCCGCCAGCTGCGCCGCCGCGGCAGCCCATACGGCAACGCGATCTCGATGGTGCCGTCGATGACAGCGGGCGGGTACCCGTCGAGATACGCCAACGCCTGCTGCGCGGCCAGCGCCGCCACCTCCGCGGCGAGTGTGATGTCGCAGGCCGCGACCGCCGGCCGCCGGTGCCCGGCCTGCGCCGCGATCTTCGGCCAGGCCGGATCGCGGTCGGTGCGGTGCAGGTCGTGGCAGCGCAGGCAGGATGATCGTCCCGGGACGACGAGAGGCCCGACGATCCCCGTGATCTCGACCACTCGTGCCGCCAGGTGCGGGATGCCCGCGCCGAGCAGTGCCGTCCACCCGGCGGTGAGCCATCCATCGGCGGGCGCGAGGATCACCAGGCTTGGTTCATCCGGCTCGGCGAGCGGCTCATGGTGCGACTCGAGGGCGTGGTGGGCGCCCCGCTCGCGCGGGTCGCCGACATCGTCGCGGCCGAGTCCTCCCGGAGCGATGTCGTGCGCGGTCGCCGCCGCGGGATCGCGGACGGTGGTGCGTCCGACGCCTGCGGCGGCCAGCAGGCGGGCCGCGGTAGCGCCCACGCGGCCACCGCCGCGAACCTCAACCCAGTGGTTGCGGCGTGCCTCCAGGTCGGCGGCTCCCGCATCGGCTGCTCCGCTGAGCAGACCCAGGCTGGCCCGGTCCGGCGCCAGCGGGTCCTCGGCGTCACCGGGCGCGACCAGGTCGCCGTCAACGACCACGCCGGCCGACCGGAGGATCTCGAGGAGCTGGTCGGCGGGGGCGCCGTCACCGCCGGCGTCCGAGGCGATGGCTCGCAGCGTAGCCTCGTCCCGGCTGCCGTCGATGGCACGGAACACGCTCGCCTGCTCGGCGTCCACGCCGCCGAGCACGAGCGCTCGATTGGGGTCCAGGCCGATCTGGATCGTCGTCGGGTCGCGCCATACCCGGGTAAGCGCCGGGTGGACGAGCGGGCGCACGGCGGCCTCCTCAGGGCAGCGGAACGGCTGTCTACCACGATCCTGCCGGGTACGAGAGCCCGCTCGCGGCCGCTGTCCACAAAGCTATTGACACATCAACGACGCTTGCCACATAGTCGCAGTGACCGGCAGGTGCGTGTCGTTTCGTTCTGGGGCCGCGGCGTGCGGGTTCGGGTGTCGAAGGCGGCATGCAGCGACTTCCACGGAACGGCGGTGCCCCATGAGCCTGATCGAGCAGAGCGTCTGGGCGGGCAAGATCTACAGCGACGGATGGGTCACCGCAGGCGGCGGTGACGCCCCGGTCATCGAACCGGCGACCGGGGAAGAGCTCGGCCGGACGGGCCGGGCGAGCACGGCGGACGTCGCGCGGGCCGCGAAGCGTGCGGCGGATGCGCAGCGCGAGTGGGCGCGCACGTCGCACGAGGAGCGTGCGGCCGTGGTGCGCAGGGCGGGTGACCTCATCGCCGGCCATGCCGAGGAGCTGCACCCGTGGATCATGCGGGAGACCGGCGGCATCCCGCCGAAGGCGGAGCTGGAGACGCATACCGCATCGGAGATGTGCTACGCGGCTGCGGCGCTCGCGCTCCGCCCGCTCGGCGAAATCCTTCCGACGCCGAAGCCGCAGCTGAGCATGGCGCGCCGGCTTCCCGTGGGGGTGGTGGGCGTCATCTCGCCGTTCAACGTCCCGCTCATCCTGTCGATCCGATCGGTAGCGCCCGCGCTCGCGCTCGGCAACGCGGTGCTGCTCAAGCCCGACCCCCGTACGACGGTCACCGGCGGGGTGATGCTCGCCCGCGTTTTCGAGGAAGCCGGGCTCCCACCTGGACTGCTGCACCTGCTGCCGGGTGGGGCCGAGATCGGTCAGGAGCTCATAACCGACCCGCGCGTCCGGTTGATCTCCTTCACCGGTTCGAGCGACGGTGGACGGGCGGTGGGCGAAGCGGCCGCGCGGCACTACAAGCGGGTCATCCTGGAGATGGGCGGCAACAACGCGCTCATCGTGCTCGACGACGCCGACCTGGATCTCGCCGCGTCCGCGGGAGCGTTCGGGGCATTCCTGCACCAGGGACAGATCTGCATGACGGCGGGCCGGCATATCGTCCACGAGCGGGTCGCGGACGACTACACGGAGCGGCTGGCCAAGAAGGCGGACGCGCTACCGGTCGGCAACCCGGCTACCGAGCAAGTGGCGCTCGGCCCGATCATCGACGAGAAGCAGCGCGACCGGATCCACCGGCTGGTGACGTCCAGCGTCGATTCCGGCGCGACGCTTGCCGCGGGTGGTCGGTACGAGGGGCTGTTCTACCGTCCGACGGTGCTGTCCGGCGTCACCACGCAGACGCCCGCCGTCGCCGAGGAGGTGTTCGGCCCTGTGGCACCGGTGCTGCCCTTCTCGACCGTCGACGAGGCGATCGAGCTCGCCTCGGCGACCAGCTACGGCCTGTCGCTCGGGATCATCACCCGGAACGTGATGCGCGCTGTCGACCTGGCCGACCGCATCCCGGCCGGGATCGTGCACATCATCGACCAGACGGTGGCCGACGAGCCCGTGATCCCGTTCGGCGGTGTGGGCTGGTCCGGCAACGGGACGCGGATCGGCGGGGACGCGAACATCGCCAACTTCACCGAGACGCAGTGGTTGACGATGACCGGCGAGGTGCCCGCGTACCCGTTCTGAAATGTGCCCAGGCCTTGCCAGGATCCGGTTGAGGGTGGTCGACCACACCGGGCATGTGGGGTACCGGGTGGCGCCGCCGGTGCACCGACAAAGCGGCCGGCCGCGCGGCAGCCTGAGTGCAGGGGTTCAGGCGGGCCGAACGGCCGGCTGTCGGGCGGTACTTCCGGCCTTACCTGTGCCGCGCGCCTTCCCCGTGCGAACGAACTCCAGGCCGTACCGGCGATTCCGTCCATTGCGAACTTAGAACCGGATTCCGCCTCCGTCAACGCGAAATCACGGTTGCCTTCCACTGCCTGTGGAAAACAATGTGGATTGGCTGTGCGCGGCGGCCCGATTTCCTGTGGACCACCGGTGGGTAATGCTGTTGACGATTTTCTCCGTCCCTCGGCCGGTGTGCGCCTGACGTGCCCTGACGCCACCCACCGCCTGTGGACGAAAAAATCGGCAGGATTCGCAAGCGGCTACGGTGCCGGCTGGCCGGACGGTAGCGTGCCAGGCATGGCTGAGCCCATCGTGGAGGTGCGCCGGTCGCGGCGACGGCGGCGGACGGTGACGGCGTACCGGGAGGCCGGAAAGGTCATCGTGTGCGTACCATGCACGTTCAGCCAGGCCGAGGAGAAGCGCTGGGTCAGGGCGATGCTGCAACGGCTCGAGGCGCAGGACGCGCGCCGCCGGCCGACTGACAGCCGGCTGCTGTCCCGGGCGCGCCGGTTGTCCACGCGCTACCTCGACGGCCGGGCCGAACCGGTGAGCGTGAGGTGGTCCGCCGACCAGCAGTCCCGTTGGGCGTCATGCACGCCTGCGGACGGCACGATCCGGGTGTCCGACCGGCTCCAGGGCGTGCCCCCCTGGGTGCTCGACTACGTCCTGGTGCACGAGCTGGCGCACCTGCTGATCGCCGAGCACACCGATGAGTTCTGGCAGCTTGTGGACCGCTACCCGCGCAGCCAGCGCGCCCGCGGTTTCCTGGACGGGCTGATCTACGCGGCCGGGCTCGGTCCCGCCGACAGCGACGCGATGTGACCGCGCCGGCCGGCGGTCACTCGCGGGAGTCGTCGCCGTCGCCGGGCTCTTCCTCGCCGGGCTGGGAGGCCTCGCCGAGCACGGAGACGTCAAGCTCCTCGCGATCGAGAAAGGCTCCCGGATCGGCGAGATCCTCCGCGTCCGGCATCAGGTCGGGGTGCGCCCACAGGCGGTCCCGGCCCTCGACGCCGCGCGCCTCCCGAACCGCCGCCCAGAACGCCGCCGCCTCGCGGAGCTTGCGTGGGCGCAACTGAAGCCCGACCAGGGTGGCGAAGGTCTGCTCGGCGGGTCCGCCGGTGGCGCGCCGGCGCCGCACCGTCTCGGCTAGCGCAGCCGCGGTGGGCAGCCGTTCGCCGGTCGCCTGGGTGACCACGTCGTGGACCCATCCCTCGATCAATGCCAGGGCGTGCTCGAGCCGTTCGAGCGCTGCCTGCTGCGCGGGAGTCGTCGGCAGGTCGAACAGCCCGCCTTCCAGGGCCTCTTGCAGGGCTTCCGGACGCTCGGGATCGATGTCGCGCATCGTGGACTCGATCCGCTCGGTGTCCACGCTGACGTGCCTGGCGTACTCCTCCACAAGTGAGATCAGGTGGGCTCGCAGCCACGGCGCGCGTGCGTACAGCCGCAGGTGAGCGTTCTCCCGGGCCGCCAGGTACAGGTAGATGTCCCGGTCTTCGACGCCGAGACCCTCCCCGAACGCGCGGACGTTCGCCGGGACCAGGACGGGATGGCCGCCCGCGAGGGGCATCCCCACATCGGTGGAGCCGAGGACCTCGCCGGCCAGCTTCCCGATTCCCTGGCCCACCTGAGCGCCCCACATGGACACGCCGATCTGCTGCATCAGCCCCACGAGCGGCCCGGCGGCCTGGGTCATCTCCTGCGGCAGCGACCTGTTCATCGCCTCCGACACCCTGGCCGCGACGGGCTCAACGAGCTCCCGCCAGGCCTCGTGGGTGCCCTCGACCCATTCCGCGCGGCTCCAGGTGCGCGGCGAGGTGCCGGTCGCCGGGAACACGGTCGCTTCGTCAAGCCAGGTATCGGCGAGTCGGAACGCCTGCTCGACGTCGCGGCGTTCGGCCGAGCTGACCGAGCGGTCGCCTGCGGCGGCCACCACCTGGCGGGCCGCCTGGTTGGCGAGCTCCCAGTTCACCGGGCCACCGGACCAGGACAGCAGCTGCCCTATCTGCTGCAGCATCTGGCCGATGTCCGGGCTGCGGCCGCCTGCGCCGAACGCGGCGAACAGCTGGCTGAGCGGGTCACCCGGCTGCGCGGGCTGATCCGACCCTCCGCCGGAACCGGGGCCGCCGGCTCCGGAGCCGGAGCCGCCCGAAGCGCCACGGGAGTCCGGGCGATCCGGGTCGTCGTCCTCGGGCCGAAAGCCGAACGGCACGTCATTCATCAGTGGACCCTCAGGCAGGATGGGCTGCGAGGTCAGGTATCACATCTATCACGGTACGGCAGGAGGGCTCCGATGGGCAGTGAGGCCGCGGCGGTTCGCAGTGAGCGCAACGCCGGCCGTACGGTCGCCGTGGTGGGTGCGGTGTCCGGTGCCGGCCGGGAGCTTGCCGCACGACTGGCCGCAGCGCGTGACGAGGTGCGGCGGGTGGTCGCGATCGACCTCGCCCGCGGTGACGTCGACGGCGTCACCTGGCGCGTGACCGACTACGCCGAGCCCTCACTGGTGTCCCGGCTGGCCGGCTGCGACACCGTGGTGCACGCGGCGGTGGACGTGGGCGTCGCGGACGATCGCAGCGAACGCCGGCGCAGGAACGTGCGTGGCGTCCAGACGGTGCTGACCGCGTCGGCTGCCGCAGGAGCCGGCCGCGTAGTGGTCGTGAGCAGCGCCATGGTGTACGGCGCCGCGCCCGACAACCCCATTCCGCTGCCTGAGGACGCACCGCTGCGCGCGACCGAGGACGGGGCGCTGCTCAGCGATCTGCTGCAGATCGAGGACCTGTGCGACCGGGCGGCCCGGTCGCATCGCGGGCTGGCGGTCCCCGTTGTGCGGCCCGCGCTGCTGGTGGGCCCCGGAATCGACACCGTCCTCACCCGCCACTTCGAGGCGCCGCGGCTGCTGGTGATCCGCGGCACCGAGCCGGCGTGGCAGTTCTGCCACCTGGACGATCTGGCGTCCGCCCTCGAGACGGCGGTGCTCGCCGACCTCGACGGTCCGTTGACCGTCGGCTGCGACGGCTGGCTGCCGCAGGAGGAGGTCGAGAAGCTGTCGGGACGGGGACGGATCGAGTTGCCCGCATCCTTCGCCTACGCAGCGGCGAAGCGCCTGCACCGGCTGGGCCTCACGCCGGCACCAGAGTCTGAGCTGGACTACCTGACCAATCCGTGGGTTGTCTCGTCCGAGCGGCTGCGCGCCGTCGGCTGGCGGCCGGAGTACGACAACGCAACCGCGCTCGAAGCGCTGCTGGAGGAGGTTTCCGGCAAGCACGCGGTGGCGTCCCGTCGCATCGGCCGTCGGGAGACCGCCACCCTGGGCGCCGCCGGCGCTACCGTCGCCGCACTCGGAACCGCCGCGGTGATCCGCCGGGCGCGGCGCCGCTCGTCCAAGTGACTGACGCCCGTGGTTCGATCACCGTCGGCAGTGGGGTCGGCACACCACTATGCTTTTGTTCCCGGGCACTGCCGCCCCCGCCAGCCCAACCTGATCGGATGAAGCTGGACAAATGGCATGGACGTGATCCGGCTGGTAGCCATCCGAGACGAGCCGCTCTCGGTGGACGAGGTGCTCGCCGCGGTGGCCGATCCGCGCGCCGGGGGGACCGCCGTGTTCATCGGCACCGTGCGCGACGTTGATCACGACCGTGCCGTGACCGCTCTGGACTACGAGGCGCACCCGACCGTCGAGCAGGTGCTCCACCGGGTCGCCGAGAAGGTGGCGGCCGACATCCCGCTATGCGGCATCGCCGCAGTCCACCGGGTCGGTGCGCTGGTCGTCGGTGATCTGGCCGTGGTGGTCGCGGCGTCCGCGCCGCACAGGGGAGAGGCCCTCGACGCGTGTCGGCGGCTGATCGACGATCTCAAGCGCGAGGTCCCGATCTGGAAGCACCAGGTGTTCGCGGACGGGGACGAGGAGTGGGTCGGGTCCCCGTGACACGTACCCTTGAGTGCCTCAAGATTCCCCGGGTGTAAGGATCAATGTCTGCTATGAGCCGCCGGACAGCGGTGATCGCGTTTGCCGGCGCCGTTCTCGTCGCTCTTGTCGCGATCGCGGCGCTGCTGCCGGTTCCGTACGTCGTCTACTCGCCCGGGCCGATGGAGGACACGTTGGCCGAGGGCGTGATCTCGGTAGATGGTGCTGAGACGTACGAGACCGACGGGATGCTGAGTCTGACGACGGTAGGGGTGACCCCCGCAGACGTGCGGCTGGACCTGCTCACTGCGATTCGGGCATGGCTCGACCCGGACCGTGCTCTCGTCCCACGCGATGCGATCTACGACGAGGACGAGACCGCAGAGGAGGTCCGCGAGCGCAATGTGCAGCTGCTCGAACGGTCGCAGGAGACCGCCAAGGTGGCCGCGCTGCGTGAGCTGGGGTACGAGGTGCCCGGGGCCGTCATCACCGAGGCGGTGTTCGACGACACGCCTGCGGACGGTGTCCTGCGACCTGGTGACGTCATCGTGCGGGTGGACGGCGAGGCGGTGTCCGAACCGGAAGACGTGATCGATCTCGTGACCGCCCGTGAGCCGGGGGAGAGCGTCGACGTCGTGGTCCGCCGAGGCCAGCGCGAGCGGGAGTTCACCCTCGACACGGTGGAGAACCCGGACACCGGCGACGCCATGGTGGGAGCGGGAATCGCCGCAGGGTACGAGCTTCCGA
>CAZMXH010000124.1:0-9070 GCA_964570165.1 uncultured Actinomycetes bacterium | reverse complement strand
CTGCTCAGCCCGCGCTGCGCCGACCCGCTGTACCGTCGTGCGGTCAAGGTCTCGATGGGCGCGGTGCTGTCGGTGCCGTACGCGCGCCTCAGCGACTGGTACCACGGGATGACCCAGGTCCACGACGCCGGGTTCCAGGTAGTCGCCCTCACCCCGGCGGCCGACGCGGTGCCGCTCGACGAGGTCGCGTTCGCGGAGCGGGTGGCGCTCGTGCTGGGCACGGAGGGCCACGGGCTCTCCCCACGCTGGCAGACCTCGGCCGACGTGCGGGCGACGATCCCGCTCACCCGCGACACCGATTCGCTGAACGTCGCCGCCGCGGCGGCGATCGCCGCGTATGCGGTTAGCAGGTCGACCCTATGATCGTCGTTACACGATAGTTCCGGCGAGAGGGCGGCTGCAATGCGGAGGGTGACGCTCCGGCGCCGCCGTTCAGGGGCGCAGCGGGCGGTCCTCGCAGCGTTCGGCCTCGTCGTCTTCGTCGCCAGCGGCGTCGCTGCCGGGCTGAGCGCCTACATCCCCGCCGCAGCCGAGGTGGCCACGCGGGCCGCCATCGCCGAACTCCCCAGGGACCGGCTCGTCGTCGAGATCTCCGCTATCGGCAGCGAGGACCCGCAGGAGGAGGAGGACGCCGTCAGCGAGCACCTCGCGGCGGTGTGGCACGACCCGCCGTACGAGGTCTACCGGAGCCGGGTCGCCGGACCGCGCACCCTCTACGCCGGACCGGACGGCCCGCAGGACGCTGACGAGGAGGCGGGCGCGATCACCCGCGCGCTGCTCGTGGCCTACCAGAGTCTGCCTGACCATGCCGACCTGGTCGAGGGCCGGTGGCCGGGCGGCGCGGACGAGTCAGAGCCGCTTCCTGCGGCCGCCCACGCCCGGTCGGCGCGGGAACTCGGCATCGGTGCGGGCGACCTGGTGTCTGTTGTGCGCTTCGGCGAGCCGGTCGCTATCCGCGTCACCGGGCTCTACCTGCCGCGCGAGCCGAACTCCCGCTACTGGTTCGGCGAGCGGCGCGAGATCGACGGCAGCAGCACCGCCGAAGGCCTGGTGCTGGCCCTCGACGACGCCGATCTGAGCCGCACCGTGCCGACCTCGAACGTCGGCGCCAAGATCACGAACAGATGGCGGGTGTCGCCGGTGCTCTCGGAGTTGCGGCCCGAGCACCACGCGATGTTGGAGCCGGCCGTCACGCGCCTTTCCAGCCGTCTCAACAGTGACGCCCGGCTGGCGCACACCCAGGTCCGTGTCGACGACCGGTTGAGCGGCGTAGTCGAGGAGATCGGAGAGCGCTTCCAGGCGGCCCGGTCGGTAGCCGCCGTCCCACTGGTGCTCCTCGCGCTCGCCGGCCTGGCCTCCCTCGGCCTCGTGGGCCGGCTGCTCGCGACGGTGCGCGAGCCAGAGACCAGCCTGCTCCTGTCCCGTGGCGCCACAGCGGGCCTGCTGGCGCGTTGGACGGTGCGCGAGGCGGTCCCGGTGGTCGTTCTGCCCGCCGCGGTCGGTGGCGCGGCCGCATGGTTGCTCCTGCGCCAACTTCCCGAGGTCGGCACCGTCGTGTGGCCGCTAGCGGTGGCCGCCGGCGCCGCCGCCGCGGCCTGCGTCGGGGTCGCGACATTGACCGTGAACGGGGTGCGAGCGGGCAGGACGGCGGTCCAGACGACGGTCGCCCGCCGCGCGGAGCAGACCCGCAGCAGGGCCGCCGTGCATGCCGGTACCGGCCTGGTCGTCGTGCTCGTCTCCGCGGTCGCGCTCTGGCAGCTGCGCAGCTACGGGGGTCTCACCGTCGCGGACGAATCGGGGTCCAGCAGGGTCGACCCGATCGCGGTGGTGGCGTCGGCCGCGGCGCTGCTCGCTGCCGGCGTCCTCACCGCCATGGTGATCCCCGGCCTTGCGTGGGCGGCAACGCGCCTCGCCGCCAGGCGCCGCGGCCGGGCCGGGACGCTGGCGATCCGCCATATCGCTCGCCGGCCGAACGCGTACGCAGTCCCGGTGATCCTCGTCGCGATGGCCGCCGGATGGGCTCCGCTGGCCGCTGGCTTCGCTGGGACTTGGGCGGGTCTGCAGGCCGATGTCGTGGTCCAGCGCACCGGCGCCGACCTGCAGGTGGTGCTCTCGCAGCGAGGCACCGAAACGGGGCAGGTCGACCTCCAGCCCTACAGAGACATCCCAGGCGTCGAACGCGTGCGCCCGGTGACGCTCGTCCAGCGCGCCTCTGTCGGCGACGGCACGGTCGCGCTGCTCGCCGGTCCGTCCGCGAACGGTGGTAGCGGACCGGGTATCGAACTGTCCCGGCGAGCGGAGTCCTTCCACCTCGAGTTCGAGGCCGCGGTGCACGCCGAGATGGACTCCGAGCAGCGCCGCACGGCATCGGCGATTTCTGGTCTGCCGATCCCCGAGACTCCCCCTGCGGCGCCGGTAGTCACCACCGTGTGGATCGCCGACGCCGACGGCGTTGTGACGGGTCTTCGGCCGGACCCCGTCGAGGTGCGCCCCGACGGCCAGCGGGCCGTGTACCGCGTCGGGGCGGAGCTGCCTGCGGGGACCCCGCCGTGGCGCGTCGTCGGCGTGGAGTGGAACGTCACCCCGCCCATCCCTGCCGACCTGCCACTCCCGGTGTGGAGCTATGACTACGACATCACCGTTACGAGCCTGCGCACCGGCGCGGGGGAGGGGGAGGCTGCCACCGACATCGAGTGGGCCATGGAGGTGCGCGGTGCGGCAGCCGAGACGCCCTCCAGCCGGATGTCGGTCGAGCAGGCACCGTCGGGCGCCGGGTTTCGACTCGACAGCCGTGGGCTCGGGTGGGCCGGCATGACCACCGTCCGGCTGATACCGGGCGGGCCAGGCGCGGGGCCGGTTCCTGTTGTCGCCACCGAAGCCGCGCTGGACCGGTTCGGCCTCGCCGTGGGTGACCAGGCGACGTTGCGGCTCCTCGGGACCGAGCTCCCGGTCCGGGTCGCTGACGAGGTCGCGGTCGTCCCCGGCACCTTCACGGCCGAGGTCATCGTCGCGGATCTCGGCGACCTTCATGCGGCACTGCTGTCCGCAGGGGCACGGCTGCCGCCCGTCAGCCAGATCAGGATCGATGCGACCGACGAGGTACTCGCCGACGGCTCCGCGGCGGCGGCCACGGCGGCCGTCGCCGGGCCTGACGCGGAGGTGCTGGACAGAGTGGCGATCGAGCGTGAACTGCGGGGCGACGAGTTCGGCGCCGTCGCAGTGGCGACGTTCTGGATAGTCGCCGCACTGTCTGTGCTCCTCGCAGGCGCCGGCGTGGCCGCGGCCGCCGCCACGCACGCGCGGCAACGCGCCGCAGAGGTGCCGGTGCTGCGCTCTCTCGGCTGCGGCCCTGATCAGCAGGCGGGGTACCGGTTCCGCGAACTCGCGCTCATCACGGTGCCGGCGATCGTGCTCGGCGCAGGGGCGGGCTGGCTGGTCACGCAGGTGACCGCCGGTCTGCTCGCCGGCGCCGCCACACCCGGCCTGCTCGGGGTCTTTCAGCCGGTGATCCGGGTGGCCGTCGGCCCGGTGGCCGCTTGCCTGGGTGCGCTCGCGGTGGTCTGCCTCGCAGTGGCGGCCGGCTACGCCGCCCGGCTGCGGACCACATCGTCCGCGCGGGCGGCCGGGGACGGGGTGCGGTGATGCGGGGATTGGGCGCTGCGCAACTGTTCCGTCGCGGGCTGATGGCCAACCGCGGTGCGGCGCTGACGGTGACGACCGTGGTATTCGTCGTCGCGGCGTTGCTCGCCGCCTGGCCCCGGCTGCTGGACCACGTCTTCACCCAGGACGTCCGGGAGGAGGTGGCACGGCCATCGGGGAACATCGCGGACGTGTCGGGTGGGACCGCGGTGACATGGCCCGTACTCGCCGGAGTCGGGATCAGCGCGGAAGAGTCGTTCACGATCCTCGGACGGCATCTGCACGACATCCGGGACGGCACAGGGCCGGTCGCGCGGCGATTGCTGGGCGACCCGGAGTACCAGGTCGTCGGCTCGCTGCAAGGGTTCGCAGAGGACGTGCCCGAGTGGGCGCGCGACGCCTACTTCACGTTCGTCGCGGACCCGGACTACGCGGACCGGATCCGCGTGGTGGACGGCGAGCTACCGACCGGCACGTCTCGCGGCGATCCGTTGGACCCGGCCCGTTTCGACGCGTTGTTCGAACCTTCGGGCGTCGGAGTCCCCGAGTTCATCGTGCGGCCGCTGGCGAGCAGGCCCGTCGTCGTCGACCTCGCCCTTTCGGCACATACAGCTGAGCGACTCGGCTGGGAGGTGGGCCAGACGCGGCTGCTGCAGCTCTCGGCGGGCCTGTTCCTCAGCCCGCCCACCCTGCTCCACCTCACCGGGACCTTCGAACCCGCAGACCCGAGCGCACCCTACTGGTCGCACAGCGGTGGTCTGCTGGATCCGCTGGAAGAACACGTTCCGAACTACGGGATCGTGGCGTACGTACGCGGCTTCGTGGCGCCGTCGACCATCGTGGACTGGCGGCAGGAGGCGCTGACCGCACGCGCGTGGTTCCCGGTGGACGGCTCGACCCTGCAGGCCGCGACGGCGCCGGACGCGCTCGGTGAGTTGCGGGCCCTGATCACCCAGTCATATCCGGTCAACCTCGTCGAGGATGAAGAGCTGGGCGGCTCGCTGAGGCTGCGTACGGGCACGGTGGACCAGCTCGTGCAGGCGTTGAACCGGCAGGCCAGTGTGACCGCCCTCGTGGCGCTGGTGGCGGCCGGACCGCTCGGCGTCGCGCTCGCCGTCCTGGCGCTCGGCTCGCGGCTCATCAGGGTGCGCCGGAGCCGTACGATGGCACTCCTCGCCGCCCGCGGGGCCTCCTCGGTACGGCTTCGGGCGCGGTTGGCCGCCGAAGGCGCGGTTCTCGGTGTGCCCGCCGCAGCGCTCGCCATCGCGGCAGCGCACTGGCTTGTTCCCGGCCGCGGCGGCACGGCGGGCATTGCGCTGCCGGCGATCGTGGGGGTGGCACCGGCCGTGCTGCTGCCGATCGTCGCGGGACCCCGCGGGTTTCGAACGGAACGCACGGACCTGCGACGTCGTTGGCGCGGCCGGTTGCGCCGGGCGCTGGAAGGCCTGCTGGTCGCCGCCGCGGTCGCCTCGGTCGTGCTGCTCAACCGGCGCGGCCTCGTGGCGGGCGAGCCGGGCAGGGGCGTCGACCCGCTGCTCGTCGCTGCACCGCCGCTCGTGGCGCTGGCGGTGGCAGTCGTCGCGCTGCGCCTCTACCCGTGGCTGGTCGCAGCCGCCGGCAGACTGGCGAAGCGACGGCGAGGTGCCGTTCCGCTCGTAGGCACGGCCCGCGCGGCCCGCGACCCCGCAGCGGGGACGGCGCCTGTCGTCGCGCTGATCGCAGGACTGTCGATCGCCGTCTTCTCGACTGTGTTGTGGTCGACCACTCAGTCCGGCGGGGAGTTCTCATCGGCCGCCGACGTCGGCGGGGACCTGCGGGTCGCCGGCCCGGCCCTCACGGAGGAACAGGTCCAGGCCGTCGGGCAGGTCGACGGGGTCACCGCGGTCGCTCCGATCAGCGACCAGGGCACGGCGGAGGTCACCGGCGGCGACCGCGTCGACGACGCCGTTGTGTACCTCACCGACACCGCCGCGCTCGCCGCGGTACAGGACGGGATCGGTGCAGCGGCACCGATCGCCGAAGGACTCGATGAGCTGCGCGACGGCGTCGTCCCTGCCATGGTCTCCGAGCACCTGGGGCGTCCGGGCGAGGACGGCGTGCTGGAAATGGCCGGAGGCGTCGACATCACGGTCGCCGGCGTCGCTCCGCGGATCGCCGGGCTCACCGCGGGCCGCCCCTGGGTACTCGTCGACCGCCAGGCCATCGCGGCGGCCGGAGGCCTCATCGAACGTCCGTCCCGCCTGCTGCTGCTCGGCGTCGCCGAAGGCGCGGAGGTCGACGAGGCGGAGATCCGCCACATCGTGGGCCCGGACGCGCAACTGACCACGGCGGCGGAGGTGCTCGCGGAGATCCGGGCAGGTGCCGTGGAGACCTTCCTGCTGGCGTCCTTCGTGGTCGCCGTCGCCGTCGTCGGCGCCCTGTCGGCGATGGCCGTGCTGCTGACCATGGTCATCGAGGCGCCGGCGCGTGGGCGGTTGCTTGCGCAGCTGCGCACGCTGGGCCTGACCGGCCGGCAGGCGCAGGCGCTGGTGGTCTGGGAGATGCTGCCGCCGAGCCTCGTCTCCCTCGTCCTCGGTGCCGGACTGGGCATCGGCCTGCCGTGGCTGGTGTTCTCGGCGGTCGACTTGCGACCGCTCACCGGCGCCGAGACCCAGCCGCCGGTGACCGTGGACTGGGCGCTCGTCGCCGGCGCCGCGGGCACCTTCGTCGCCATCGTGACTGTCGCGGTCGCGGCGGCGGTGCTAACCAGCCGCCGGCTGCGCCCGGGCACCGTGCTACGCGTCGGGGAGGAGCTATGACCGAACCGCATATCCGATGCCAGGCTCTCGTCCGCATCTTCAAGGCCGACGGCATCGAAGTGCAGGCGCTGCAGGGCCTCGAGCTGCGCGTCGCCGAACGCGAGATGGTCGCGGTGGTCGGCGCATCCGGCTCCGGGAAGTCCACGCTGCTGAACATCTTGGCCGGGCTGGACAGGCCGACCGCCGGAGTCGCCGTCGTCGCGGGCCATGACCTGCTGGCGATGGGCCGTCGAGAACGCGTGATGTACCAGCGGCACACCGTCGGCTTCGTGTGGCAGGAGACGTCGCGCAACCTCCTGCCGTACCTGTCGGCTGCCGAGAACATCGCCACGCCGCTCGTGCTGGCGCGGCGCCGCGGACGGCGCGCCCGCCGTGACCGCGTGGCCGAACTGCTCGAGCTCTTCGGCCTCGAGCACTGCCGCGACCGCCGTCCGCACGAGCTGTCCGGCGGCGAGCAGCAGCGGGTGGCCATCGCCACGGCGCTGGCCAACTCGCCGCAGGTGCTGCTCGCCGACGAGCCGACTGGCGAGGTCGACCAGGACACCTCGCACGAGGTGCTCGGCGCGATGGCCAACGCCAACGCCGAACTGGGCGCCACGGTCCTGATCGTCACGCACGACCCCATGGTGGGCGGCTACGTGCGCCGTACGGTTCAGATTCGTGACGGCCGCACCTCCGCCGAGTTCGTCCACCGCAGGCAGGTGGACGAACACGGTGAAGAGCGGCATGTGGCGGAGGAGTTCGCGGTCGTTGACCGGGTCGGCCGCCTGCAACTGCCGCGCGATTTCACCGCCGCCCTGGACATCCGCGACCGGGTCCGGCTCGCGCTGGAAACCGACCACATCGGCGTGTGGCCGGACGCGGCGGGCCGGGCAGCCGAGGAAGGAGGCGGTGATGCCTGACGCCGTGCTGCGCGGGTCCGGCCTATGGCGGGTGTACGGCAGGGGCCGTACGGAGGTGAAGGCGTGCCAGGGCGTCGACCTGCACGTCGAGCCCGGAGAGCTGCTGGTCGTCAAGGGGCCGTCCGGATCTGGCAAGACCACCCTGCTCAACCTGCTCGGCGTACTGGACCGCCCGACATCCGGCCAGGTCTTCCTGGACGGAGTCGAGATCTCGGCGTGGAGCGAGCGACGGCTCGCGGACATCCGGCGGCACCGCATCGGGTACGTGTTCCAGTCGTTCGGGTTGATCCCGATCCTGTCGGCCGCCGAGAACGTCGAGGTGCCGCTCCGCCTGGCGCGCGTTGAGCCGCGCGACCGGGACGCCCGGGTGCGGGACCTGCTCGCGATGGTGGGGCTCTCCGAGCACACCAAGCAGCGGCCGTACGAGCTCTCCGGCGGCCAGCAGCAGCGGGTGGCAATCGCTCGTGCCCTCGCCGCGGAGCCGGATGTGCTCATCGCCGACGAGCCGACGGGACAGCTCGACCTCGAGACCGGCCAGGTCATCATGGACCTGCTCCGTGGCTTGGTGCACGAGCGGGGCATGGCCGCCGTCGTGGCCACACACGACACCGCGCTGATCGACCGCGCGGACCGGGTTCTCGAACTGCGCGACGGGCGGCTCGGCTACGCCACCGTGACGTAGTCGTCGGCCGACGGCACCAACATCGCAGCGCCGCAGGTGACGCAGGCGTACTCGCTTCCACCGGTGTCCGGGACCGCGGCGAAGTCTCTGACCCCGCCGCATGTCGCGCACCAGCCGCGCGATCCCTGAGTCTCGTCCATGGTTATGACACTGTCACACCAGCTTGAGACACTGGGGGAGGCGCACCGTACGCCACGAAGCAAAGAAATGGAGGCCACGATGCAGACGGTGTGGAAGGGGTCCATCTCGTTCGGCCTCGTCTCGATCCCCGTCCGCCTCGTGGCGGCGACCGAGGAGAAGGACGTCCGGTTCCGCCAGGTCCATGCTGCCGACGGCGGGCGGATCCGGTACAAGCGGGTCTGTGACGTCTGCGGCAACGAGGTTGCGTACGCCGACATCGCCAAGGGGTACGAACTGCCAGGTGGCGACATGGTCGTGCTGACCGACGAGGATCTCGCCGACCTGCCCGTGTCGTCGAGCCGAGTGGTCGAAGTGCTCAACTTCGTGCCGCTCGAGGAGATCGACCCGACGGCGCTGTCCCGCGCGTACTACGCCGAGCCCAGCGGCGATGCCAAGCCGTACGTACTGTTGCGCGACGTCATGGAGAAGTCGGAGAGGGTGGCGATCGTCAAGATCTCGTTGCGCAACCGCGAGCGGCTGGCTTTGCTGCGGGCGCGCGCCGGTGTCCTGGTCGTGCAGACGATGCTGTGGCCGGACGAGGTCCGCCGGCCCGCGTTCGACTTCCTCGACGACGAGCCCGACGTCCGGCCGCAGGAGCTGCAGATGGCCGAGTCGTTCGTTGAGGCCATGTCCGGCGACTTCGTGCCGGAGGAGTACACCGACGAGTACCGCGAAGCGCTGCTCAGCGTGGTCCAGGCGAAGGTCGAGGGCGCCGAGATCACCAAGGCCCCGGAGGCCGCTCCAGAGGAGGCCAAGGTGGTGGACCTGATGGATGCGCTGCGCAAGTCCGTTGAGGAGGCGAAGAAGCAGCGCGCCGAGAAGTCCGCGTGACGTGTGGTTCGATCACGTTCACCACGTGCAGCCCTGCC
>CAZMXH010000123.1:0-9078 GCA_964570165.1 uncultured Actinomycetes bacterium | reverse complement strand
AAGCTCGCCGACGCCACCCTGGAGCTCCACAAGGGGTACCTGCTCGCCCTCCATCTCGGCCGGCTCAAGGACGCCGGCCGCCTGGAGCCTCACCAGATCAGCATGGGCAAGCTCAACAGCACGCGGGAGGCCCTCAACATCGCCCGCACCTGCCGCACCATCCTCGGCGCCAACGGCATCACCCTCGACTACCCGGTCATGCGGCACGCCAGCAACCTCGAGACCGTCCTCACCTACGAGGGCACCGCGGAGATCCACCAGCTCGTCATCGGCCAGGCGCTCACCGGCGAATCGGCGTTCAGCTGACCGGTGTCGTCCGCGCGGCAGCAGCCGTCGCCGCTCGCGGAAAGCGCGCCGCCGCGCTGGGGCACTTCGCGGGCAAGCTGCTCAGGGTAGCCGGATGGCGTCCACGGCCCGGTCCGGCACCGGCACCGCCGGCCGAGTCGTGCGATTCTCGTGCAGCGCGAGAGCCGTGACCGCGACCAACACGACGGCGAACCCCGCCCATTGGCTGGCGGCAAGGGTCGAGTCGAGCAGTACGACACCGACGACGGCAGCGGTGGCGGGAAACGCCAGTTCCGCGAACGTCGCCCGCGATGCAGGGGTCTGCCGCAGCCCGCGGTAGTACAGGGTGAGCCCGAGCAGCCCGGGCACCAGCGCCAGCACGATCAAGTAGGGGACGCTGTCCCACGGCACCGTGTACCCGTCTCCGCGGACGCCGACGATCGCCGTGATCGTGACCAGCCCGAAGAAGAACCGAAGCACTGTGATGTGCGTCGGCGCCAACTCGGCGCCCACCAACCGGCCCAGCACGGTGCCGGCCGCCCACAGCGCCGCGGCGCTGACCGCGAGGATGGCACCGCGCGCGCTGCTCAGCGTCACGCCGAACGGCTCGGCGAAGGCCAGGAACCACGCACCGACCAGCGCGGGGCCGGCGAACAGCCAGAACACCGGCCGGATCCGCTCCCGCAGGATCACCACTGCGAGCAGCATCGCGATCAGTGGTTGAAGCTTCTGCAACGCCTGCGGGGTGATCGGGTCACCGATGGCGAAGGCCGCGGTGAACAGGGTGGTCGCCAGTGCCGAGGAGCCGGCGCCGATGATCACGATGGCGACGATCGTCCGGACCGACGCCGCTCGCAGTGCGCGCAACGCACCCGCGAGCCATGGCGAGAGGATCAGGACGAGAACGAGGTGTTCAGCGAATACCACCGTGGCCGAGGGAACCCCGAAATCCCGGGTCAGCGGCTCGCGCATCAGCGCGGACGTCCCCCATAGTGACGCGGCAAGCGCGACCATCCAGGTCCGATCGGCCCGCACGGCATTGTCAGTCACGCTCAGCGAACCTATCAGGCCGCTGGTGCGACGTAGGCGCCGCACCAGCGGCGCACCTCGTCGAAGTACGTCTCGCGCGCCTTCGGCCCGGACAGTGCGAGATCGTGGATACCGTCCTGAATCTGCACGATCGTGACGTGCCGCCCGAGCAACGGAGCGCGCCGCACGATGTGCTGGACGTTGAGCACAGCGTCTGCGGTGTAGATCTCCTCAGTCCACTTCGTGCTGGGGGCGCTGCGTGCCGAGCACGCGACGAGGACAGGGCAGCCGATGTCCAGACCCCGCGCCAGCCGGGCGTGCCCGTGCCGTACGGCCCGCATCCACCCGGCGCGGATGGGGAACGCGTTGATCCGCTTCCACTCCAGGTTGAAGTCCCATTCGCCGGCATGGTCGCGGTGGATGCTTCGCGTGTAGTGCGGCGGCAAGCCCTTCTGCACGATCTGCCGCGGCCGGCGGGCGCCCAGCGCGTTGACGGCCCGCGTCGTCACAGTACGGTCCAGCCAGTGCCGGTTGAGGTCGAACCACGGGCTGTTCAGGACGAGCGCATCCACCCGTCCGGGCCGCCGGTCCGCCCACAGCGCCGCGATCAGACCACCGGTGGAGTGCCCCGTGACCGTCACCGAGGTGTGACCGTCCTCGTCCCGGATGATCCGGACTGCTTCGTCTAGTTCCGCGTCGTACTCGGCGAGGTCGGTGCAGAAGTTGGGCGTCTGGTGCGGCCGCAGCGAGCGGCCGTACTTGCGCAGGTCCAGCGCGTAGAACGCGTAGCCTTCGGTCACCCAGAACTCCGCCACATGATCCTGGAAGAAGTAGTCGTCGAACCCGTGCAGGTAGAGCGCGGCACGCCTGGTCGGCTCCGGCGCCTGCCGGTGGACCAGCGTGGCGACCACCTCGCCCTCGTCGTCCGGCGGCAGCGGGATGGTACGCGCGGTGTACGGAGGTCCGAGCACGTCGGTGGTCATCCTGCCTCCAATCGGGGCTCAATGGGACGGCGGACGGGCCTCGTACGGCGTGGACAGCACCACAGTCGTCCGAGTGGAGACGTTCGCCTTCGACCGGATGCGGGACAGCAGGTCCTCGAGGTCTCCCGGCGTGCCCACGCGCACCTTGAGGATGTAGTTCTCCTCGCCCGCGACAGAGTGGCAGGCCTCGATCTCGGGGAAGTCCGCGAGCCGGTCCGGCGCATCATCCGGCTGGCTGGGGTCCATCGGCTTGATCGAGATGAAGGCTGTCAGCGGAAGGCCGATCGTCTCGTAGTCGACCACCGCGGCGTACCCCCGGATCACGCCGCGCTCCTCGAGGCGCCGCACGCGCTGGTGCACCGCCGACGTGGACAAACCCGTGGCCTTCCCCAGGTCGGTGTAGCTCATCCGGCCGTCCCGGACGAGGAGAGCCACGATCCGCCGGTCGATCTCCTCCACGGGCACACTTTAGTGTCGTTAGTCCGCCGACTGTCATGATTGCGGTCATGGATATCGCCAAGGCGCAGTCCCTGTTCGACCCTCAACCCGGCTGGCTGAACACGGCGAGCTACGGCCTGCCGCCGCTGCCCGCGTGGGAGGCGCTGCAGGACGCGCTGGCCGACTGGCGAGGCGGGCGCACGTCCTGGGAGGGCTGGGGCGAGGCGACCGCACGCGCCCGCGAGTCGTTCGCGCGCCTGGTCGGCGTACCGGTCTCGGACATCTCCACGGGCGCCCAGGTCTCGCAGCTGATCGCGCCGATCGCCGCCGGGCTCCCGGATGGGACCAGGGTGCTGGTTCCGGTCGAGGAGTTCGCATCGAACCTCTACCCGTGGCTCGTCCAGGCCTCGCGAGGGATCGAGGTCCGGACGGCGCCTGCCCGGGGCCTGGCCGCGGCCGTCGACGACGGCACCGACGTGGTCGCCTTCAGCCTGGTGCAGTCGGCCACCGGGGAGGTCGCCGACGTCGATGCGATCACAGCCGCCGCGGCGGCTGCCGGCGCCCGCACCGTCGCGGATGCCACGCAGGCCTGCGGCTGGCTGCCAGTGGACGCGTCCAGGTTCGACGCGCTGGTCTGCGGCGCCTACAAGTGGCTGCTGTCACCACGCGGGAGCGCCTTCATGACAACCACCCCGGAGCTCCGGGAGCGCATGCTGCCGTCGCAGGCCGGGTGGTGGGCCGCAGAAGACCCGTACCAGTCGTTCTACGGGCCGCCGATGCGCCTTGCGCCCGACGCCCGCGCATTCGACATCTCGCCGGCGTGGTTCCCCTGGGTCGGGACGGCCCCAGCGCTGGAGTTCATCGAGGAGGTCGGGGTCGGCGCGATCCGCGCGCACGACGTCACGCTCGCGAACAGGTTCCGTGCCGGCCTGGGGCTCCCGCCCGGCGACTCGGCGATCGTTTCGGTCGACGTCCCGGGCGCCGAGGAGCGGCTTGCCGCCGCCGGGGTCAGAGCCGCGGTTCGCGGCGGCCGGCTGCGTGCGTCGTTCCACCTCTACACGACCGAGGACGACGTCGACCGCGCCGTCGCTGCGCTCACCGACGCGTAGGCCCGCCAAGGGTCGCTAGACGATCGCAAGCTCCCGAGGACGCAGGTTCAGCCGTTCCACACCGTCCTCCGTGGTGACCACGATGTCCTCGATGCGGGCGCCGTACCGTCCCGGGATGTAGAAGCCGGGCTCGATGGAGAACGCCATGCCGGGCTCGAGCACCTCGGTGTTGCCCGCGACCATGTACGGCTGCTCATGGGTCTCCAGGCCGATGCCATGCCCCACGCGGTGGACGAAGTACTCCCCCAGGCCCGCGGCGGTCAGCACGTCCCGGGCCGCAGCGTCGACCGACTCCGCGGTAACGCCTGGGCGCGCGTGCTCGCAGGCGGCGACCTGAGCGTGCAACAAGACGTCGTACGCCTCGGCGAAGCCAGGCGGGGGCTCGCCGACCGCGTAGGTCCGCGTCTCGTCCGAGCAGTAGCCGGCCGGGGTCGTGCCGCCGATGTCGACGACCACGGCGTCTCCGAACTCGATCACCCGATCGCCCGGCTCGTGGTGAGGGCTGGCGCCATTCGGGCCGGAGGCCACGATGACGGAGTCGACGCGAGCGTGACCCTCGGCGACTATCGCACTCGCGATGTCGTTGCCGACCTCGCGCTCCGTACGGCCCGGTCGCAGCCACGCGCCCATCCGAGCGTGGACCCGGTCGATCGCAGCCGCCGCCTCCCGTAGCGCGGCCACCTCGTCCGGCGACTTGCGCACTCGCAGCGACCCGAGGATCTCGCCGCCGAGCACCTGCTCGGTGGCTGGCATGGCGGCCCGGAACCGCAGCACCTTCTCCGCCCACATCCGGTCGTCCACCGCCACCCGGCGGGCACCGGGCAGCAGCTTCGCCACTATCCCGACCGGGTCCTCGGTCTCGGGCCAGTCGAGGATCTCCATCACCGCGCCGACTCCGGACGCCTCCGCCGCCGGGCGTTCGAGTTGGGGCACCACCAGGGTCGGCTCCCCCTCGGCTGGCAGCACCAGGCAGGTGAGCCGCTCCAGCGGCATCGCGTCGTAGCCGGTGAGATAGCGCAGGTCGGCACCGGGCGTCACCAGGAGTGCGTCGACACCCGCCGCCGCCGTCGCCCGCTGTGCACGGGCCAAGCGGTCGCTGACGGTCATGTAGGGGAGACTATCGGCCATGGAACCAATTTCCGGAAGGCTGCTGTTGCTCGACGCCGCGTCGCTGTACTTCCGGGCCTTCTACGGCGTGCCCGAGTCCATCAAGGCGCCGGACGGGACCCCCGTCAACGCGGTTCGGGGGCTGCTGGACTTCATCGCGCACCTGCTCACCACCAGGTCACCCGACCGCCTGCTCGCCTGCCTGGACGCAGACTGGCGGCCGGCCTTCCGGGTCGCGCTGCTGTCCACGTACAAGGAGCACCGGCTCGCCGACCCCGTCACCGGCACCGAGCAGGTGCCGGAGGCGCTCGAGGCCCAGGTCCCGATCATCCTCGACGTGCTCGACGCGCTCGGTCTGGCCAGCGTCGGCGTGCCCGGCTTCGAGGCCGACGACGTGATCGGCACTGTCACGGCCCGCGAGCCCGGGCCGGTCGAGGTGGTCACCGGCGACCGGGATCTGTTCCAGCTTGTCGACGACGAGCGAGGCGTCCGGGTTATCTACACCGCCCGCGGCGTCGGGCGCAGCGAGGTCGTCGACGAGGCCGCGGTGACCGCGAAGTACGGCATCCCCGGACGCGCGTACGCCGACTTCGCGATCCTCCGCGGCGACCCCAGCGACGGCCTGCCCGGCGTCAAGGGCATCGGCGACAAGACCGCCGCAACGCTGATCTCGCGGTTCGGCTCCGTCCCGGCGCTGCTCGAAGCTGCCACGGATCCGACGGCGGACATGTCCCCCACAATCCGCCGCCGGCTCGCCGACGCCGCCGAGTATCTCGCGGTCGCGCCGGACGTCGTGCGGGTGCGCACGGACGTCCCGCTGCCCGACTACGACGACACGCTGCCTCGGTCACCGAAAGACCCTGAGGCGCTCGTGGACCTCGGCGAGCGCTGGAACCTCGACTCGCCCCTCAACCGGGTCCTCGCCGCCCTCGCTCGGGACGAGTAGCTGGTCACCCCGCGATTTCGGCGCCACCTGGTGCGGTTACCGTACGTGATCACTGTAGACTGCAGTAATGGATCGGCAGTTCACGGCCGATCAGGTCAGTCGCGGTCGCGGCCTAGTGTCAGCCGACCGCACGGCTCGGCTTGAGCTCGGCAACCTCCTCCTTGAGGTTGCGCCACCGGCTGGTACCGACGCGGAGCGGCGGCCGGAGGCCGACGAGTTGCTCTCCACGTTCGCGTCCACGATCGGGCTGAGCTCCGCCCAGGCCCGGCGGTACCGCGCGGTGGCCCTGGCGGACCGTCGCGCCCGTTCGGACGCGCCAGGGTCGACACGGCCGGCCGTGAGCTACGCGGCACTTGCGGCGGCCCTGACACGCCCCGGGGGTTCCGCCGAGCTGCTCGCCGAGGTCTGCCGGAAGGCTGCTGCCGGCGGCCGCGAGCAGGTGACGGTTGACGATGTCGAGGCGGCCCGGCGTGCCGCGCTTCGGGCCAAGGCGCGGAGCCAGCGCGAGCGGCGAACCAGCGCCCAGGCAGTGCGCGAGCAACGCGAGGCACGGGAGCGGCATGCCGCGCTGGCGGCCTACCGCTACGGTATCGAGGCGCTCGTGGCAACCAGGGTCGCCGCTGGATCACGGTGGGCCGAGGCGGAGGTCGCAGTGGTACGGGAGATCGCCGAGCGCGTGGCCGACGAGGGCGGCAACCCGGCGGACCTGCTGCAGCTCGGCAGCGCCGTCATCGACCGCCACGCCGACGTGGTCAAGGCCGTTCGCCGGCGTGCCACCGAGCTTCGCTCGGCCGCGAACCGCCTCGCCACCGCGGAGCGGACGCTGCGCCGGCTCTTGGACAGCGACGTGCTGGAGTCCGGGTCGGGGGCGACGGCGGAGCAGTGGCTCGCCTCCCTCGACCAGATCATCACGCACTCGGTAGAGCTTGTCGAGCGGCTGCGGGAGCGTGCCAATGGCGCTCAATGATCTCCAGCACGCGTGCACCGGCCCCGTGCTCGCGCTCGGCCGGCCGCTGCGTGGCTGGCGCGAGTGGGCGGCGACGCCGGCGGGCCTGCGTGGTGCGCGGGGCCGGCTGTGGAAGCCGGGCGTAAACACCGCCGAGTGCCACGGCAGGTACGCCGTGATGCTCCGCATCCTCGACGACATGCTCGGCTCCGCCGGTGTCGCCACCCCTGACCACACCGTCGAGCCGTGGTGCACCTGCGGGCTGTACAGCTGGCGGCGCCCTGACCGCGTCGGCCACCGATCCGGCAAGGTCGCGGGCGTTGTCGAGCTGTGGGGCCGGGTGCTCGTCGGTGAGCACGGGTATCGGGCGCAGCACGCCAAGGTCATAGCGATCAGCGGACCCCGGCGCACGCGAGCGGGCAACGTCCGGGTACGCGGTCAGATGCTGGCCGAGCGCTACGGGGTTCCGTACCTCGATACGTTGGACGACGCCATCGAGCAGTTCGGCCACGAGAGGGGGTGAGCAAGCCATGCGCATCGGGAAGATCGTCGAGGATGTCGAGCTCGTAAGGCTCGACGAACTCGCGGCCGAGGACGCGCCGGCGGACGATGCGCCGGCCGGCGACCAGCCGCAACCCGCATCCGGCCGCTGACCGCGCCGGCTCCCCCTTGTCCGCAAATAGCTTCCTCTTTGCTGCCGCAGCCACCATAAGGAAGCTCTTTGCGGGCGAGGTACCAAAAGGAAGCTCTTTGCGGCACAGGCCTCACAGCCGGGCGTAGGCGACGACTCCGCGGTCGAGCGCGCCCAGGGCGTGCCGAGCGGTCTCGCGCAGCGGCGTACCGGCGGCAGCGTCGGCGATCTGGCCGAGCAGATCGATGAGCTGCCGCATCGCCCGCACGAAGTCTCCCGCCGACATGTCGGCATCGACCAGCACCGAGTCCAGCCGGTGACCGCTGGCCCACCGCCATGCCGCCGCCGCGAAACCGAGGTCAGGCTCGCGGAGGAAGTCCACGCCGTGCTCGGATTCCAGGGCTCGCAGCTCACCCCACAGGTGCACCATCTGCCCCAACACGTTGCGGACGTTCCCGGTCGGCAGCGGCGGAGGCCCCGCGTCGTCCGGCTGGCGGGACTCGAATGTCAGCGCCGACACGCAGGCTGCGAGCTCGGCCGGGTCAAGGTCGTCCCAGAGCCCGGCGCTCAGCGACTCCGCGGCCAGCAGGTCGAGCTCCGTGTACAGCCGGGCAAGCCGGTGGCCGGCCGGGGTCACGGTGTCGCCGTCCAAGTACTCGGCGTCCTGGAGCACCGCGTAAACCCGGTCGAACTGCCGCGCCACGGTGTTCGTCCGCGACTCCACCCGGCGTTGAAGCTTCTCGGTGTCGCGCCGCAGCCGCAACCAGCGCTCGCCCCAGCGCGCGTGGTCCTCGCGCTCGGGACAACGGTGGCACGGGTGAGCCCGAAGCTCGCGGCGTAGCCGGCCGAGTTCCTCATCGTCGGCCGCCACCGACCGTGGTCGCGGCGGTCGCCGGCGGACCTTGTCAGGCGGCGCCTTCTCCCGAAGCGCCGCGGCCAGGTCCCGGCGGGAGGCAGGGACCTTCGGGTTGAACGATCGCGGTATCCGCATCCGGGCGAGCGGCTCTACCGCGACGGGAAAGTCGCTCGCCGACAGCCGGCGCACCTGACGCTTCTCGGTCAGCACCGTCGGACGCGGACCGCCGCCATCGGGGATACCTGGGTCGAGGACCACGGCCATGCCCGCGAACTTGCCTGACGGCACGCGTACGACGTCGCCGCGCCGCAGCCGGGTCAGCGACTCGACTGCGGCGGCCCGCCGCAGCGCAGTGCTTTCCCTGGCCAGTGCCGCCTCCCTGTCCTTGATCGCCTGCCGGAGCTCCGCGTACTCGGCGAAGTCGCCGAACTCGCAGGCCATTGCCTCCCGGTAGCCGTCCATCGCCTCCTCGTGCCGCCGCAGCTGCTGCGCGAGGCCAACCACCGCACGATCGGCCTGGAACTGGGCGAACGACGACTCCAGGAGCTCCCGCGCCCGGTTGCGGCCGAGTTTCCCGACCAAGTTGACCGCCATGTTGTACGACGGCTGGAACGACGAGCGCAGCGGGAACGTCCGGGTCGAGGCCAGGCCGGCCACGGCCCTCGGGTCAAGGTCGGGCTGCCAGAGCACGACCGCGTGGCCCTCGACGTCGATGCCGCGGCGTCCGGCGCGGCCGGTGAGCTGGGTG
>CAZMXH010000122.1:0-9222 GCA_964570165.1 uncultured Actinomycetes bacterium | reverse complement strand
CCTCGTCGTAGTCCTCGACGTGGCCCAGGATGCCGAGGAGCATGATCGCGATCGGCTGGTCGAAGTCCAGCGTCTCCGCGGCCGCCTGCACGATCTTGTCAGGTTCGCGAAGGTCGGCTTCCACGTAGTTGGTGGCCCCTTCTGGGGTGCTGGTAAGCAGGGCTCGAGCGTGCACGAGCACCAGAGGGTCGTTGTCGACGTAGACGATCCGGCACTCGGGAGCCACGCGCTGGGCGATCTCGTGGGTGTTTTCGACGGTGGGTAGGCCGGTGCCGATGTCCAGGAACTGGCGTATACCGGCCTCGCTCACCAGATACCGGACGGCACGGCCGAGGAAGGCTCGCACGGCGCGGGCTGCCTCCACGATATCCGGAAAGGTCTGCTGCACCATCCGCCCGACCACGCGGTCGGCTTCGAAGTTGTCCTTGCCGCCGAGCCAGTAGTTCCAGACCCGCGCCGAGTGCGGCACGCTGGTGTCGATCTCCGGAACGGGTGGCTGCTCAGGATTGGCCTTCATCCAGCTCGGAGTCTCGCCCATCGCCCGGATTCTCCTGTCGTGGCTCGAACGGCACGATCAGGAACTATCCAACCAGACTCGGTCGATCCGCGACCAGTGGGTCGGGTATCGGGAGCGCTTGCGCCACCCATGCCTTCGGCCCACCGAACCGTCCGTTGAAACGGAATGCGGCGCTCGGCGAGCCACTGGCAGGGTACGGAGCATGGACCAGCGGGTGAACATCATCACCCTCGGGGTGACGGACCTCGATTTGGCTCGGCGGTTCTACATCGAAGGGCTCGGCTGGGAACCGACGCTCGATGTGCCTGACGAAGTCATCTTCGTCCAGGTGGGTCACGGCCTCTTGCTCGGCCTGTTCACCGGGTTGGCTGAGGACCTCGGGGGCGTCGCGCTCGGCGACCCGGGCAGGGCACCGGTGACACTGGCACACAACGTGACCACGGATGACGAGGTCGGCCGGGTGCTCGCGCAGGCCGAGGCCGCCGGTGGACGGATCGTGAAGCCGGCTCAGCCGTCGGCAGTCGGCTTCGTCCACGGCTACTTCGCCGACCCGTTCGGGTTCCCCTGGGAGGTCGCCTGCAACCCGGGCATCACTGTCGCCGACGACGGACGGGTGGTGTTCGGCCCAGTCGAATGACGAGCCGGTGCAGGAGCCCTAGGCTGGCAGCGTGCCCGTGAAGTTCATCGGTGCCAATCCCTGCCTGACGCTCTTCCATGACGATGCGCGCACCGGCCTGCTCTCGGCATGGGAGGCGGAGTGGAGCGTCCAGGGCTCCGGGCGAGCAGTACTGGTCTGGACGATGGGCGACGACAGCGTCCGCCTGCTCACGCCGGAGCCTCGGCTCGGAACCTGGTTGGCGGACAGCTTCAGCCGTTACCTCCCCGAGTTCGAGGGACTACCCGCCATCTCGGACCCGACCGGCTGCGATATCGCCGAGTGGCACATCGAACCCGACGGTGTGCGGTTTGACGTTGCCGGCTCGGACGGATCCCGGGTGGTCGCATCGATGGGTCGGCCGGAGCAGACCCGCCCGTTTCACGTCCCGCAGTGGCAGCTAGGGGAGGTCACCTGGACGCTGACCAACCTCCTGACCTTCTGCGCCGAGGCGACGCTGGAGATCGACGGTGCCGCGCTACCGGGGGAGCCGCGGCTCAGCACCGACGGAGATCGGCTGCATTCAACGGCCTTCATCGCAACACACGAGACGTGGATACGGTACTGACAGGTACAGAAGTGGTCCGCCCGGGAAGGCCGCGAATCCCTAGTTCACCGGTGAGCGTCGCTCCATGAAGACGGTGTCGTGCCAGACATCGTCCCGCTGGGCGATGCGCTCGCGGACACCGACAGTGCGGTACCCGGCGGCACGGTGCAGCGCGATGCTGGCCCGGTTCTCGGTGAAGATCGAGGTCTGAAGAGTCCAGAGCCCGGCCGCGTCAGCGGCGGTGACCTGCCTGTGGAGCAGGGCCTTGCCGATTCCCCGCCCGCGGAAGCGCTCGGCGACGTAGACCGACGTCTCGGCGACTCCCCTGTAGCAGTCGCGCCGCGACACCGGACTCGCCGCGGTCCAGCCGACGACCTCACCATCGAGTTCAGCGACCCACCGGTGACCGGGCAACCATTGGCCGTCCAGCGTGGCGCGGCTGGGGACGCTGGTCTCGAACGTCGCGATACCGGTGGCGATGCCCTCGGCGTAGATTCGCCTGACCGCCGGCCAGTCCGACGCCTGTAGGGCGCGGACGCTGACGTCGAGCGGCAGGTCCTCCGGGCAGCACGGTCCCGGCGCCAGCATGCCCATAACGGCGTCCGCGGCGTGCGGCAGGCCCGTGCAGCACGCCTGGTTGACGGTGACGATGGTTGCTGTGCCTTCCTTGCGGGTGTGGACGAAGCCGACCTCGGCGAGCTTGCGGACGTGGAAGGAGCACGTGGACTGGCTGACCCGCAGGATCTCGGCGAGCGCACCGACGGTGATCCCGTTCGGACTGGTCGCGACAGTGTGCAGCAGCCGGACCCGCACCGGCTCGGCCAGGCAAGCGAACCACTCGGCGTAGGTGGCTGCATCGGAGGAAGGAAGGACCTGCACCTGCGGCAGAGCGATCGGCATGGCGCCAGTTTATCGACCGGAATCGATGGTTGAGTCCATCGATCCAGCTCGATATAGTCACAGCCACAGTCAATCGATTCAGATCGATGAAGGATGCAGGGTGTCCACAATTCCGGTGATTGTCGTAGGTGCCGGGCCGATCGGGTTGGCGGCGGCCGCGGAACTGGTCGAACGCGGACTGGAACCGCTCGTGCTGGAGCGCGGGTCCGCTGCAGGTGCGGCCGTGGCGCAGTGGGGCCATGTGCGCCTGTTCTCCCAATGGTCGGAGCTGATCGACCCGGCGGCGCGGCGGCTGCTGGAGGCAAGCGGATGGACGCCGCCCGAGCCGGGCGGCTACCCGACTGGCGCGGAGTGGGTCGAGAGCTACCTGCGGCCCTTGGCCGATGTCCTGGCTGATCGGGTGCGATATGGCGCCGAGGTGATGGGAGTGGCACGCCGCGGCCTTGATCGCGTGGTGGACGGAGGTCGCGCCACCGAGCCGTTCGTCGTCCACCTCCGTAGGCCAGGTGGCGCGGAGGAGCGCATGTTTGCACAGGCCGTGATCGACGCCTCCGGAACCTGGGGCAACCCAAACCCGCTCGGTGCGGACGGGCTGCCGGCGCGCGGTGAGCGTGCGGCGGAGGGCCGGATCACGTACCGCATGCCTGACCTGGCGCATCCGAGCACGCGGCGGCGCTTCACCGGTCGGCATGTGGTGGTGGCCGGCAGCGGTCACTCCGCCCTGACCGCGCTGGTCGCGCTGCACGAGTTGGCGACGGAGTACCCGGACACACGCATCACCTGGCTGTTGCGTCGCGGGCGGGTCGGCGACACCTTCGGCGGCGGCTCGGCTGATCAGCTCCCCGCACGTGGTGCCCTCGGCCGGCGTGCCCGGTCGGCGGTGGAGACCGGGCAGATCACCGTCCGGACCGGCTTCCGGGTCGAATCCATCGAGCACGACGGTGCAGGCCGCCTCGCACTGCTGAGTCAGGACGGAGGCCGGATCGAAGCGGTCGACGAGGTGGTTGCGTTGACTGGCTTCCGCCCGGAGCTGTCGTGGCTGTCGGAGGTCCGGCTGGAGCTGGACAGCACGCTGCAGGCACCGGTCGCGCTCGCCCCGCTGATCGATCCCAATGTGCACTCCTGCGGGACGGTCCCCGCTCACGGTGCCCGCGAGCTCGCTCACCCGGACCCTGGCCTGTTCCTAGCCGGTATGAAGAGCTATGGGCGGGCACCGACATTCCTCGCGATGACCGGCTACGAGCAGGTGCGTAGCATCGCCGCCTGGCTGGCCGGCGACAAGCCCGCGGCGGATCGGGTCGAGTTGGTGCTGCCGGAGACCGGCGTCTGCAGCGGATCTGGCCTGGCCGGCGTCCCGGCGAACGAGGACGCTAGCGGCTGCTGCGGCGCACCCGCCGTGCCGCAGCCGATCGAGCTTTCCACGCCGGCTCGGACCAATGCCCGCGCACGGGTTGGTTAGGCCGTCCGTGGGTTCGTCGGCGATGACGGCGGCGCCGGCCGCGTAATGTGCCGGCGCGCCGCCTCCACCTGCAATGACTTGGTCAATCCGACGATGTCGAGAACGCGGCGGACCACACCGGTGGGGTTGTGGACGGAAAAGCCCACGCCCGCGCGGCGCGCTGCCTCTCTTGACTCCACCAGGACGCCAAGACCGGCAGCGTCGAGAAACGAGGTCCCGGAAAGATCGACACGGACCTCCGCTGGTGGAGCCGCGCCGTCAAGGCTCGACCGCAGCGCCGCCCGCAACTGCGGCGCGGTGGCAAGGTCGATTTCGCCCGCCACCTGGAGGACGAGCGTGTTCGACTCGCGCCGGGTGGTGATGGCCAGCTGTCGCGGATCCACCGGCCCCGCCTCAGGCACGGCTCCACTCCTCGCCGTGCGCCCTCGTGGCGAGGGGAACGGGGACGGCTGGTCGCTGCGGTTCACAGCCGGCGTAGGTGTGATCACTCACACGTTCTCCGGCTGGCTCACACATGAACAGTTGGGGAAGTCTGTGGCTCGTCGGCCACGCATGATGCCTAATAATTGAAGAGAATATGGAGGAGTAAGGGCCGTTGTCAACAAGCGCTGAGGAGATATTGGCAAGATCCTCAGGAACACTACTATGCTCAAGACATGGCCGATGACCAGGCTCAGGGCCGGCCCGTCTACAGCATCGGCGCCGTCGCCCAGATGCTCGGGGTTCCCGCGGCGACGCTGCGTACCTGGCAGGAGCGCTACGGCGTGGTGGTGCCGGAGCGCAGCGAAGGAGGTCATCGGCTCTACACCCGCGACCAGGTGGAGCAGCTTCGGTTCCTGGTCGATCAGGTGGCCGCCGGCCTGTCCCCAGCGGACGGTCACCGGCTGCTTCAGGAGCGCCTCGCAGAGAACCGTCCGCTGGAGGAGAAGGCGAGTCAGGGTGATCGGTTGCTCGTGCTTGTAGCCGAACGGGACACGTTCGCGGGGGAGTTCGCGGAGTACTTCCTGCGCACCGAAGGCTATGACGTGGTGCTCGCGCGGGATTTCGAGGACTCGTTGCGCCAGTTCGATGAGGCAGATCCGCAGTTGGCCATCGTTGACCTGCTGATCTCCGGGGGCAAGGGCCTCGAGCTCTGCGAGCGGCTGACCCGCCCCAACGGTGTGCCGGTTCTCGCTATCTCAACGCTCGAGATGCGCGACCGCGCGATGGCGGCGGGAGCGTCGGCGTTCCTACTCAAGCCGATCGAGCCGTTGCAACTCGCGTCCGCGGTCAAGGATCTCCTTGGCCGCAGCGCGTTTCTTCGCGGCGGCGAACGGCGAATCGGAGCCGATCCATGACAGAACGAATCACGACCGGCAAGGAACGGCTCGACGTCATCCTCGGCGGGGGCCTACCGCGCAACGCCATCAACCTGTTGATCGGCGTACCGGGTTCCGGAAAGACGGTCTTCGCCCAGCAATGCGTGTACGCCAACGCCCGCGAGGACCGCCCTGCGGTGTACTTCTCCACCGTCTCCGAACCGCTCGAGAAGATGCTCCGCTTCGGGCAGAGCCTGACGTTCTTCGATGTGGCCGCCGTCGGGAAGCAGGTGATCTACGAAGATCTCGGCTCGGTGCTCTCCGAGCAGGGGCTCGCCGGGGTGCTCGACCGGGTCCGCAACTGCATCCGTGAGCGTCAGCCTGGCATCCTTGTGATCGACAGCTTCAAAGCGCTTCGTGCGTACGGTGACGAGGAAGGGTTCCGTCGCTTCCTGCACGGGCTGACGGGGATGGTCAGTGCGTTTCCGGTCACATCGCTGTGGATCGGTGAATATGAAGCCTCCGATATCGCCGTCGCTCCGGAGTTCGCGGTGGCCGATGCGATCATCTCCCTCGGCAGCACATCGGAGGGTGCTCGGACCTCACGGGTGATGGAGGTCCTCAAGCTTCGCGGCGGAAGCCACCTGTCTGGCAAACATGCATACCGGATCTCCGATGGCGGGATCTCGGCCTTCCTCCGCCTCGCCGACCCCGGTTTCGAGGAGTCCTACGTCCTTGAGGGAAGGCGCCGCTCTTCCGGCGTCGACGCGCTCGATGACATGCTCGCGGACGGTTATTGGCCCAACACGTCGACCCTCATCGTTGGCCCAACGGGAGTCGGTAAGACCCTGATGGGTCTGCATTTCATCTTCGGTGGAGTCCGGCAGGGCGAGCGCGGCGTGATCGCCACCCTGCAAGAGAACCCGACTCAGCTTGAACGCGTCTGCCGGACGTTCGGGTGGTCGCTCGACGACGAGAACGTCACGCTCATGTACCGCAGCCCGGTCGACTTGTACCTCGACGAGTGGGTGTACGAGTTGCTGGACACCGTGAAGGAGGTCGGTGCAACGCGGGTCTTCGTCGACAGCCTCGCCGATCTGCGATCGGCTTCCGCTGACGAGCAGCGCTTCCGGGAGTACGTCTACTCGTTGCTGCACCGCTTCTCCCGAAGTGGCGTAAGCGTCATGCTGACGTACGAGGTCCCTGAGCTGTACGGCGCCAGGACCCTGACCGAGTTCGGCGCGTCGCACCTTGCGGACAACGTGGTACTGCTGCAGTACAACGGGCACGCCGACGGCACCATCTCCCGCTCGCTGGCGGTGCTGAAGACCCGGGCCAGCAATCACGATCCGACGATGCGGGAGTTCATCATCACGCCTCAGGGCATCATGTTGAGCAGCGATGCGGTGGCCGCGGCCGACGAGGTAGGTAAGGGCAGCAGGTAGCGGCCAGTCCGGCGCCAACGCGGCTAGACGCCGGGAACGGCGGGTATGCCAGCGAGCATGACTGCCATCGGATACACCATAGCTGTGCGAGCAGACCCCGGCCGGGCAACTAGTTGACGATGCCGTGACGGCCGAGCGGGCCGGCTTCGACTTCGCGGCCATCTCTGACCACTACTTCCCCTGGCTAGAGGAGCAGGGTCACTCGCCGTACACCTGGTCCGTGCTCGGAGCCGCGGCGCGCGTCACCGAGCGGATTCGCTCATGACCTTCGTCACTTGCCCGATCCTGCGCTACCACCCCGTGATAGTCGCCCAGCAGGCCGCCACGCTGGGGGTGCTCAGCGGCGGGCGCTTTACCCTTGGCCTCGGTGCCGGCGAGAACCTGAACGAGCACGTGATCGGCCGGGGCTGGCCGCCCGTCGACACCCGCCACCTCATGTTCGAGGAGGCGGTCGAGATCATCAAGGCGCTGCTGGAAGGCGGGTACGTGACCTACCATGGCGCCTTCTTCGATGCCGACTCGGCCAAGCTTTACTACCTGCCGGACGGCCGAATACCGATCGGCGTCGCCGCGTCGGGTCGGCGCTCCGCCCGGATCGCCGCCCAGCATGCCGACTGCCTGATCGTCAACGAGCCGCTGGGCGACGTCGTAGACACTTTCACAGCGGCGGTCGGACAGCGGATGCCGGTCTACGGGCAACTCGCTGTGGCCTACGACGACGATGCGGATGTGGCAAAGCAGCGCGCACACCGGCTCTGGCGCTGGGCGGAAGCGGGTTCACCCACGTGGCACTGGTTCAGATCGGCCATGATCAGCAGCAACCGTTCTTCGAGTGGCGGAGAAGGATGTGCTGCCCGCGCTGCGCCGGCTGTGAGCCGCGGCCGGCCAGCTTCGCCGCGGGTCGGCGGACGCATAAGCGGGATGCGATGGGGTACGGAGGCTGCGAAAAAGGAGGTGAGAGCCGTGGCTAGGAACAGCATGACCGCGACACCCGTCCAGACGGCGGCGACCGTCGTCGCCGTGATCTTTCTCCTCGTCGGCGTGCTCGGCTTCATCCCTGGCATAACGACAGATTTCGACATGCTGGAGTTTGCAGGGCACGAGTCGGGGGCGATGCTGCTTGGCATCTTCCAGGTATCGGTGCTGCACAACATCGTGCACTTGCTGTTCGGCATCGTGGGCCTACCGCTAGCCCGTAGCGCGACTGGGGCATGGTACTTCCTTGTCGTCGGTGGAGTGATCTACCTGGTGCTGTGGCTCTACGGCTTGCTGGTCGACATGGAGAGCACCGCCAACTTCGTGCCGTTCAACGAGGCGGACAACTGGCTGCACCTGGGTCTGGGCGTAGGGATGATCGCGCTGGGACTTTTGCTCGGCAGAGCGCGCACTCAGGTGGCTCAGTCGCCCTAAAGGGGGCCTTGTACAACTTCTCCGGCAGGACTACGGTCCGCGACTATGCGGCGCAGGACCAAGGGGGGCTTGGCCGGGCTCGCGGTGTTCAGCGTGCTGGCCGTCATGTCCGAACTCGGCGGCGACGCCGGAGACGATGCTTCCGTAGCGGCGACGCCAGTCAATGCCGCCGAGACCGCCGAGCCGTCGCGCTCACTGACGCGAACGGCGATACCGGCGGACCCTACGCAGTCGGCGGGGCCCACGCAGCCGGCGGAGCCCACACCAGCAGAGCCCGATGAGCCAACATCGGCGCCGGCCATGTCTCAGAACGAGGCTCGGGGCGGATGGATGGTCATCGACGTGGTTGACGGCGACACGATCGACGTGGCTCGGGGCGGAACCGTCGAGACGGTGCGCCTCGTCGGGATCGATACGCCTGAGCAGGGAGAGTGCGGGTACGGCGAGGCGACGGCGGCGCTGCAGAACTTGATCGCTGGTGTGGATGTGCAGCTGACGCCGCCCGGCACAGACGACAGAGACGCGTACGGCCGCCTGCTCCGGTACGTGGATATGGGAGCGATCGACGCAGGATATGAGCAGATCGCTGCCGGCATGGCGACTGCTCGTTACGACAGCCGCGACGGGTACGGGCGCCATCCCCGGGAAGACGAGTACATCGCGGCTGACGAGGCGACCGGCCGCGGCTACGCGTGCGACGAGCCGGAATCAGCGCCGGCGCCGGAGGCCGTGGACAGCGCGGAGCCCTGGAATCAACCCGGCCCCGATCTCGATTGCGCGGACATCGGCAGACGCGTGCGGATCACGGGCGAGGACTACCACCGGCTCGACGCCGACGGCGATGGCTGGGGTTGTGACTAGCACGACTAGCCGTGATATCGAATCCGCACCTCAATACCGAGTCCGCCGCTACTGGCGAGTAGAACGCGCCGGGGGGGCGGACTCGGTATTGAGGTGCGGATTCGAGATCACGGCTAGCAGGCGGCCGGCC
>CAZMXH010000121.1:2977-9280 GCA_964570165.1 uncultured Actinomycetes bacterium | reverse complement strand
CGCCGTCCGGGGCGAGGGCTTCGGGGAGCTTGCTGATGAGGTGGTCGACGAGGTTGCGTCCCCAGTAGTCGAGGGGGCGGTGGCCGGACAGTTGCTGGAGCGGGTCGACGGGTGTCTGGTAGAGGCTGGCGACGATCACCTCGTAGTGTTCGTCGGGCACCCAGGAGTACAGGTCCGCGGTGGCTGCCGTCACCCTGTCCGCCACGCCGTTGCGGAACGCGTTGACCATCGTGTACTCGACCGCGGTGTGTTCGCTGTCGATCGCGTGCACGTGCGCGGCGCCGTTGAGCGCCAGTTGGATGGTCTGCAGGCCCGCGCCGCAACCGACCTCCAGGCAGCGGCGTCCGGCTCCGATGCGCGCGTTGAACAGGTATCGCCACACGGTGAACGAGCCGGGTGTCGGTGTGAACACGTCGGGATGCAGCACCAGATCGGGTACGGGCAGTGGGTAGAGGGTGCGTGTGTGGGTGTCGGTCCAGGGTTGGGGTGGGGGTGTGGTGGGTGGTTCGGTGGGGGTGCGGGTTTCGGTGCCGCGGGGGGTGTTGGTGAGGGCGTGGCGGGTGGCGGTGATGTGGTCGGGGCGGACGCCGCAGCAGCCGCCGATGATGTCGGCGCCTTCGGCGCGCCAGCGTTGGGCGAGGGTGGCGTATTCGGTGCCGCCGATGCCGGGGGTGTGTTTCCAGCCGTGGTCGGTGTGGTAGCCGAGGTTGGGGTAGACGCCGAGGGGGAGGTCGGTGAAGTCGCGGAGGTAGGTGAGCATGCCGTCGACGTGGTCTGGGGGGATGCAGTTGATGAGTAGGGCGGCGATGCCGGCGTGTTCGAAGCGGCGGGCGGCGCGGCCGAAGGTGTCGCCTTCGGGGCCGCCCCAGTGTTGGCCGTGGACGCCGCATAGGCCGTGGCGGCAGCGGCGGAAGGAGAGCCAGACGGGTAGGTCGGTGGCGAGTAGGGCGTCGACGACGGCGTGCAGGGTGGGGCGGATGACCGACAGGGTTTCGAGGAGGATGAGGTCGGGTGGGTCGTGGTCGAACACGCGGCGCAGCAGTTTCACCGTCTCCGGGCCGTCGGGGGTGTCCAGGGCGGCGTTGAGCGAGAACGCCACCGCGGTGTGCCCCTCCCGCCCAGCCGCGCGCACCGCCTCCCGCGCCAACCGCACCCCCACCCGAGCCAGGTCCATCCAATGCACCTGTTCCCCGGACGGATGCCACACCTGGCCACCGTCCGCCGTCAGGGCTGCCAGGCCCCACGTGTCCGTCGTGATCACGTCGCAGCCGGCCTGGACGTACCGCTGGTGCAGCGCGCGCACCGCGTCGGGGTCCTCGACGACCGCTCGGGTGCCCCACAGGTGTTCGTCCAGCGAGGAACCGGCCCGGTACACCTTGGGCAACTCGGTGCCCGTCGCGCCGTCGAGCAGCACGCACTGCCCTGCGTCGAGCAGGTCCTGCAGACGCTGGTAGCCGGGTGTTGTCATCGGCACGGTCACCCCATCCGAGAAG
Organism: uncultured Actinomycetes bacterium; assembly: GCA_964570165.1. Taxonomy (GTDB): domain Bacteria; phylum Actinomycetota; class Actinomycetes; order Jiangellales; family Jiangellaceae; genus JBMCTR01. The sequence goes on along the minus strand of CAZMXH010000121.1, from coordinate 7,787 downwards.
GTCCGGTCACCCGAAAGTCGAGGCGATATGGACTATTGTCGCGCTGTCAGCGTTCGCCGCCAGAAGGGACCTTCCGTCAGACGGAAGAATCGGCGATGATCGTCTGACCGGGTCCCTAGCCTGGAGTGGTTCCGACGACGATGCGTGCTCGGGAGGCGCCAGTGACTGATAACAGCAGACCACCGTATCGGGCCGACCACGTCGGCAGCCTGCTGCGACCCGAGCGGCTGCTCCGGGCTCGCGAGCAGCATGCGACCGGCGAGATCGATGACGGCGCACTCCGGGAGATCGAGGACGACGCCATCCGCGAGATCGTGAAAATGCAGCGTGACGTCGGTCTCAAGACCGCCACCGACGGCGAGTTCCGCAGGTCGACCTGGCATATGGACTTCATCTACTCCCTGGACGGCGTGCACCAGGCCGACGGCGAGATCAAGGTGCCGTTCCGCAACGAGCAGGGCCAGTTCGAGTGGGCGGTTGCCGCGATGGCGATCGACGGCAAGATCGACGTCAAGCAGCCCATCTTCGGTGAGCACTTCGAGTTCCTCAAGTCCGCCACCGAGGGGACGGGGCTCACGCCCAAGCTGACGATTCCCTCGCCGAGCATGGTGCACTACCGCGGCGGCCCGGCGGCGATCGACCCATCCGTGTACCCCGACGAAGAGCTGTTCTGGGCCGACCTGACCGCGGCCTATGCCAAACAACTGAAGATGGTCGCCGACCTCGGGTGCACCTATCTGCAACTGGACGACGTCAGCCTGGCCTACCTGAACGACCCGAAGCAGCGGGAGCGGGTGGCGTCGTGGGGTGCGGACGCGGAGCACCAGCACGAGCACTACATCCGGCAGCTCAACACCGTGCTCGCGAACAAGCCGGAGGGGATGGCCGTCACTACCCACCTGTGCAGGGGCAACTACCAGTCGTCGTGGGCCGCGGAAGGCGGGTACGACTTCGTGGCCGAGGCGCTGTTCGGGCAGCTGGCCGTGGACGGGTTCTTCCTGGAGTACGACGACGAGCGCTCGGGGACGTTCGAGCCGCTGCGGTTCGTCCCGCCGGGAAAGAAGGTCGTGCTGGGTTTGGTCACCACCAAGCGCGGCGCCCTCGAGAGCAAGGACGACCTCAAGCGCCGGATCGATGAGGCGAGCCGGTACGTGCCGCTGGAACAGCTGTGCCTGTCGCCGCAGTGCGGGTTCTCCTCGACCGTGGAGGGCAACCGGCTGAGCCACGAGCAGCAGGTCGCCAAGCTGGCGCTGATCGTCGAGACGGCTGCCGAAGTCTGGGGCTAGACCGCCATCAGGGGCCCGGACGGCGGGCCCGAGCGCGCCTAGTCCATAAGGTCGGGCAGGAACATGATGATCTCGGGGAATGCGACGACCAAGGCCACGGCGGCGAGCAACGCGATCCAGAACGGCACCACCGAGCGGAACAGCTTGCCGACATTGACCGAGGCGATGCCGCTCACGACGTAGACGATGATGCCGACCGGCGGCGTGAGCAGACCGACGAGCAGCATCATGATCGACGCTACGCCGAACCAGATGCCGCTGTAGCCGAGGTCGATGACGATCGGGTACATCAGCGGCGTCATGATCACCAGGATCGCGATCTCGTCCATCAGCGCGCCGAGCAGGAAGTAGATGAAGAAGATCACGGCGATCACGATGAACGGGGCAAGCTCGATACCCTGCACGAAGTCGGTGAGGCCGCGCGGGATCCGCGTGACCGACAGGAAGAAGCCGAACATCCGGCTGGCGATGACGACCAGGAAGATCATCGCGCTGATCAGCACAGTCTGGCTCGTTGCGCTCCAGAACGTCGACCAGTTCAGTCGCCTGGCGAGTGCGCCGTACAGCAGGGCGAGTCCGGCGCCGACCGCGCCGGCCTCCGTTGGGGTGAACACGCCGAGATAGAGCCCGCCCATGCTCAGCCCGAAGATCAAAGGGACGGGCCAGACCCGCACCGCCAGCGGCAGCAGGCGACCCCAGCGGACGCTTCCTTCGACGGCCGGTGCGAGGTGAGGGCGCAGCCTGACGATGATCCATGCCGTGGCCACGAGCAGGAGGGTCGTGACGATGCCCGGCACGATGCCCCCGATCAGAATGCGCCCGATCGACTCCTCGGTCAGGATCCCGTACAGCACCAACACCGCGCTGGGCGGGATCAGCGCGCCAAGCGTCCCGCCGACCGCGGTGCAGGAAGCGGCGAGGCCGTCGTCGTACCTGTAGCGGCGCATCTCCGGCATCGCGACGACCGACATCGTCGAGGCGGATCCGACCGCTGAGCCGCTTACCGATCCGAAGGCAGCCGAGGCGCCGATGGTCGCCATCGCCAAGCCCCCTCGCAGGCGCCGCAGCAGCGCGTCCAACAGCGCGTAGAGGTCCTTGCCGACCTGAGCCTGGGCGAGCAGCAGGCCCATGAAGATGAACAGCGGGATCACGCTCAGGCTGTAGGTCGTGCCGCCCGTGAACGCGTCGGAGCCGAGCCGGGCGAGCGACGAGTCCACTGAAGTGATCAATGCGTAGCCGACAGTGGACACCACCAGCATCGCGATGCCCACCGGCACCCGCAGCGCCAGCAGCACCACGAGGGCGATGAGCCCGACGAGACCGGTGACCTCGGGCGTCACTGTGGCACCCGCTGTGCTTCGTCGGAGGCGTCCTCCGACCGGCCGCCGGCCCGAAGCCGGGCGAGGGCGGTGTCGGCGGCAGCGAGAGCGAAGGCCAGGAGGCCGACGACGGCGACATACGCGAACGGGGCGAGGGGGATCCCCCGCGAGGCCGTCTCGCGCCCGCCGCTGCTCAGGACCTGCGCGTGCTCTGACAGCTGCCACGCCATGAGGCCTAGGACCACAACGCTGAGCACGGTGGCGAACACGTCCAGGGCCAGGCGGGTGCGCCTGCGGAACCGCCGGTAGACCAGGTCGACGGCGATGTGGTCGTCCCGGTGCTGCGCGTAGGCCATGCCCAGGTAGACAATGCCGAGCATGGCGAGCTCGGTGATCTCGATGGTGCCCCGAAAGGGCTCACCGAACAGCCATCGCCCGACGACGTTGTAGACGGTCATCGCCATCACGCCGATGATGAGCGCGCCGGCGACGTAGTGCAGGCCCTTGTTCACTGCGCGGATTGCGGGCAGCACGGGTCAGCGGCCTCCTTTGCCTACGGTTCGGCGTTCGTGCCACCGGTCAGCGGAGTGTGGCCCAGCGCACCGGACGGGCACTGGGCCACACCTACGGACGCTCAACGTTGTCACCGGCTGGCCCCTGGCCTCAGCCTCCAGCGATCTCCCGTGCCCGGTCGTACAGCGCCTGAGCCGGCGCGCCGGCCTCCTCCTGCTCGCTGATCCAGCTGTCAACTGCCGGCTGGACTGCTTGCTCCCAGGGTCCGAAGTCCTCGACCTCGAAGACCTCGATGCCCCACTCATCCTCGTAGCGGGGGATGATCTCGTTGTGGATGTCGTCGTACGCCTGGGCGCCGACGAGTGACATGTCGCGGCCGGAAACGGCGGTGATGGCCTCCTGCTGGGCTGGGGAGAGGGAGTCCCACGTGCCCTGGTTCATCACCAGGAACTGCCCGGCCACATAGAAGTTCATCAGCGTCGCGTGCCCGACGACCTCGTGCAGCGTGAAGCTCTCGATCGCGGTGTCGGCGGTGACGAGCCCGTCGATGACACCTCGCTCGAGCGAGTCGTAGATCTCAGGCGCCGGCATGCCGACCGCGCTGCCGCCCATGCCCTCGATCACGTCGGTCTGGATCGGACCGGGAGCCCGGAGCGTCAAGCCGGACAGGTCCGGTTCGGTGATCGGCTGTTCGGACGTGTAGAAGTTGCCGGTGTCGTGCGTCCACAGCGCGATGACGTGGACGTCGCCGTACTCCTCCTGTAGTTCGGGGAACTCCTCGTAGAGATCCCACAGCGCATTCGTGGCCTCTTCTGCGCTGTCGAACATGAACGGCAACTCGATCACGTCAGTCAACGGGAAGCGGCCCGGCGTGTAGCCGTGCAGTGCCCAGCCCATGTCGATAGCACCGGATGCCGCGTTGTCGTAGGCGTCCGTCGCAGCGGTGAGCGCCCCGCCGGGGTGTATCTCAACGGTAACCGTGCCGTTCGTGGCCTCGGCCACCTGCTCGACCCACGGCTCGATCATGTTGACCTGGATGAGGTGTTGGCCAGGGAACGGGTGAGCCAAGGTGAGCGTCACGGGGTCGCCCATGTCCTCTTCCTCGGCCGGCTCTTCCTCCTCGGTTTCCGCCGCCTCGCCGGTCTCTTCCGGCTCGTCGGTGTCATCGCCGCCGCAGGCTACGAGGAGCAAGGCGGCGGACAGCGCGACCGCGATGTGTCGATGTCTTCTGGGCTTGGCGCGTGTCATAGCAGTTCCTCCCTGACGCCCGACCCCCGCCCTCCGGCGCCGTCTGACGTGGACGTGACGTGTTCGTATGGCGCACTAGAGTTCGCTTTGTGAGCCTAACTAGGGCTGTCGCGGCCGTCAATGGGAGCGGTGTCACACTCTCGTAACGTCCTGCCCGCACGCTCAGAGGCGGTCGACATCCTCCGAGATCGCGCGGGCGGTGTCCAGCAGGTGCGGCAGCAGTTCCTGGCGGATGACCTCCGCCGGGCCGCGGCTGATGTGGGCGGAGACGTTGAGCGCGGCTACCACATGTCCCTGGTTGTCGCGGATGGGAGCGGCCATCGACCGCAACCCGATCTCCAGCTCCTCGTCGACAAGGCAGAACCCCTCCGAGCGGACCTGGCGGAGGATCGCCCGCAGCCGGTACTGGTAGGTCACTGTCTTCGGCGTCATTGGCTTGAGCTC
>CAZMXH010000121.1:0-2967 GCA_964570165.1 uncultured Actinomycetes bacterium | reverse complement strand
TGATCCTGCTGCTGCCGCTGGGGCTTGAGCTCAACGCCCGCGAGGTAGGTATCCAGCCATTCGGGTGGCTGGTGGGCCAGCAGCACACGGCCCATCGACGTGGCATATGCCGGGAACCGGGTGCCGACGCTTATCGAAACGCTCATGATGCGCTTGGTCGGCACGCGGGCGACATAGACGACCTCTTCACCGTCGAGCACAGCCATGGAGCACGACTCGTGCACCCGCTCGACCAGCCGTTCCATGGCGGGCAGCGCGAGTTCCGGCAGCGACAGGCTGGACAGGTACGAGTAGCCGAGCTCCAGCACTCTGGGGCCGAGCGAGAACCGCCTCCCGTCGGTGCGTACGTAGCCCAGCTCGACGAGGGTGTGGAGGAAGCGGCGGGCGGCCGCCCGGTTGAGGCCGGTGATCCGGGCGACGTCGCTCAGGGTCAGCTCGGGCTGGTCGGCGTCGAAGGCGCGGATGACGGCGAGGCCGCGCGCGAGCGACTGGACGAAGGTCGGTCGGGTATCGGTCACGGTGCGGCTCCCGGCGGATCGACGGCGCCCTCGGCGATCAGCGCCTCTTGCGCCACGGCGAAGGCGCGGTTGGCCGCCGGCACGCCGGCGTAGATCGCCACCTGCAGAAGGACCTCGGCGATCTCGCGCACCGTGACCCCGTTGCGCAACGCGGCACGTACGTGCATGGCGAGCTCGCGCTCGTGGCTCAGAGTGGCGAGCATCGACAGGGTGAGAAGGCTGCGGGAGCGCCGATCGAGACCCGGACGGGTCCAGATGTCGCCCCAGGCATAGCGGGTGATCAGGTCTTGGAAGTCCGCGGAGAACGACGTCGTGCCGGCGACGGCACGGTCGACGTGCTCGTCCCCGAGAACGGCGCGGCGCATCTGCATGCCGGCTGCGTGGCGGTCCTGTTCGTCCACTGTCCTCTCGTCCTCCTGGGGCTTCGTCGGCGTGTCGAAGAGACGTTGCTGATCGGCAGGGATGTGGGTCAGCCGGCGCCGCCGAAGTGCTCGAGCAGCAGCGCCCCGACCTCGCCCGGGCGTTCGACGCTCGCGAGGTGCGCCGCGTTGGGTACGACTTCAAGGCGAGCGGGACCGGAGACGCCTTCCACGATGGTGCGGGCGTGCTCGACGGGCGTGGCGGGGTCGTCGGCGCCGGCGATCGCGAGGACCGGCGCTCGCACCTGGCCGAGCACCGGCCGAAGGTCCATGGTGGCGATGGCCTCACAGCAGGCGGCGTAGCCCTCCGGCGGGACGTTGAGCAGGTCGGCGCGGATCTCCTTGGCTCGCGGCGAGTCCTGGAACGCAGGGGTGAACCACCGGCTCAGCACGGTGTCGGCGACGGCTGCCATGCCGGACCGGCGTACCGTCGTGGCACGGTCCAGCCATCGCTGGGCGGGTGGGAGGTACGCGGACGAGCCCACGACCGCCAGGCGGTCGACCAGGTCCGGGTAGCGAGCCGCGAGTTGCAGCCCCACCATTCCGCCAAGGGAGAGACCAGCCACGTGCGCTCGTTCGATGCCGATTCCGGTCAGCAGGCCGGCCAGCGAGCTCGCCAGGCCGGCGAGCGAGTAGGGCCCCGGGGGCACGGCGGAATCGCCGTGGCCAAGGTGGTCGTAGCGCACCACTCGGAAGTGCTCGGTGAGCGCCGCCAGCTGCGGATCCCACGCGGAACGGGTGGTGCCGAGCGAGCTGCCCAGCACCACGACGGGTGCGCCTTCCGGGCCATCGACGTCGTAGCCGAGCTCGTGTCTGGTCACTTCTCCTCCTGCCGTCGTTCGGCGTGTCTTCGCAAGGCACGGTCGACGAGCGTGCCGGCGGCGCCGGTGTAGCCGGTCGGATCCAGCAACCCGACAATCTCATCTTCGGTCATCGCCGCGGCAACCCGCGGATCGGCATCGCGGAGTGCAGCGGCCAGCTCGGCACCGCCGGCCGGCGCGGCATCGAGCGCGCGGCGGACGGCGTCGTGGGCGGCCGTGCGGCCGAGCACTGGCAGCAACCTGCCGGCCAGGGCCTCTGACAGCACACCCGGCCCCGCAGCGTCGAGGTTCCGCCGCATGGCCGCGCCGTCTACGCGGAGCCCGTCGAGGATTGTTTCCGTCCGGGCCGCCGCACCGCCCGCGAGCCGCAGCAGTTCGCGCAGCGGAGCCCACTCGGCGTGCCAGGAGCCGGTCGCCCGCTCCAGTTCGTGCACACCACCGGCCAGCAGCGTCGCGACCAGCCCCGGGGCGCGCCGGGCGGCCGCCACCACCAGAACCGAGGCCGCTGGGTTGCGCTTGTGCGGCATCGCGGAGGACCCGCCCGGGCTGCCCTCGGCCACCTCGGCCAACTCTGGTTGTGCGAGCAGGACGACGTCGGTTGCCACCTTGCCGCAGGCCGCGGCGACCGAACCGAGCGCACTGCCGAGCTCATGCACCCGGGAGCGCTCGGTGTGCCACGGTATCCCGGGGTCGGCGAGGCCGAGGTCCTCCGCCAGCAGGGACACGACGTCCGTACCGGCCGCACCATACGCGGCCAGCGTGCCGGCAGCGCCACCGAGCTGGACCGCGAGACCGCTGCGGACCTGTTCGAGCCGAGACCATGCTGCGTCGAGTCCCGCCAGCCAGCCGGCAGCGCGGAGCCCGAACGTCGTGGGCAGCGCCGGCTGCCCCAGCGTCCTGGCGATGGCCGGCGTGTCCCGGTGCACCGTGGCGAGGCGCGCCGCAGCGTCCCCTGCGGCCGCGAGGTGGTCGAGCAACGGGCCGGTAGCACGCTTGGCGACCAGTTGCAGTGCGGTGTCGAGCACGTCCTGGCTGGTGGCACCGAAGTGCACCGCTCCTCGGGCCTCCTCCGGAACCGCGGCGATCAGGTCCCGGACCAGCGGAACGACGGGGTTGCCAGCCGCCACGCCGCGGCGGCCGAGATCGGTCGGGTCGGGCTGGAGCGACGCTGCCCCGCGCCCGACGGCTCCGGCGGCGGCGGCCGTGACG
>CAZMXH010000120.1:0-9293 GCA_964570165.1 uncultured Actinomycetes bacterium | reverse complement strand
CGGCAACGGCTTTCCGCATGAGCGTGCGCGGTCTATAGTGGCGATCCTTGGAGTCTGTGCCCGTCCTGCGGGGCGGGCTAGGGTCCAGTTCTGGGGGAACGACAACTGCCGAGTCGGTAGTACTGCTGCTTAAGGGGGGCGCTTTGGGGGGGCCGCGGGTGCGCGCGCTCGTCAAGCGCGCGCTGGCGCGGGCGAGCTCGCGGCGAGCCGCGCCCGGGATCACCGTGCTGACCTACCACCGCGTGGGCGGCGGATCGCCGGACGAGCGCGATCTCGACTCGGCCGCCTTCGCAGCCCAGCTTGAGGTGCTCGACCGCACCGACGTCATCAGCCTCGACGAGGCGAGCCGCCGGCTGGCTACCGGCGATCCTCGGCCCGGAGTTGTGCTCACATTCGACGACGGGTTCGCCGACGTGTACGACAACGCATGGCCGCTGCTGCGAGACAGGCGGCTGCCGTTCACGCTGTTCCTGGCGACCCGGTACATCGGCGGGCGGATGCGCTGGGAGGGCTCCACCGCCAAGTCCGACGGCGCCGCGCTGACCTGGGATCAGATCGCCGAACTTGTCGCCTCGGGGCTGTGCACCGTCGGCAACCACACCCACAGCCACGTGCCGCCCGAGCAGCTCACAACCGACGAACTGGACGCGTGCAGCGCGACGATCGAGCAGCACCTGGGCGCGCGGCCGCAGCACTTCGCTTACCCGTGGGGGATCTCTGTAGCGGGCATGGAGAACGAGCTGCGCCGTCGCTTCCGGACGGCCGCGACTGGCGTTGTCGGGCGCAACCTGCCGGGTGTCGACCCGATGCGTCTCCGCCGGGTCCCGGTGCGGCGCACCGATCCGTTGGAGTTCTTCGCCGCGAAGCTGTCCGGCCGGCTGCTGCCGGAACGGGCTTACGGCGCGCTCGTAGCAACCGCGAAGAAGGCAGGTGCCCGTGCCTGAGACCATGACGCTGCCACGGCTGCGCGGCCCGGGTGGCCGGCCGCTGCGCGTCGCCCACCTGACCACTGTCGACATGAGTCTGGATCTGCTGCTGGGCACCGAGCTTCGAGCCGATGTCGACAGCGGACTCGAGGTGTTCGGCCTGAGTGCGCCGGGGCCGTGGGTCGAGCGGGTGGAGGCGCTGGGAGTGACCCACGTGCCACTGGAGTCTCTGACCCGGTCGTGGGACGTCGCTAGCGACGCGGCCGCGGCGCGCGAACTCTACAGGGCGCTGCGGCGAATCAGACCGGACGTGCTGCACACCCACAATCCGAAGACCGGGGTACTCGGTCGGCTGCTCGGCCGCGCCGCAAGGGTCCCCGTAGTCGTCAACACCTGCCACGGACTCTGGCTGCGGCCCGGCGACGGGCTCGCCCGCAAGGCGTTCGTGCTCGGCACCGAATCGGTGGCGGCGTGGGCGTCCCACGCGGAGCTGTACCAGAACGCGGAGGACCGGCACACGCTGCGCTGGGCGGTGCGGCGGTGGCGGTCGCAGGTCGTCGGCAACGGTGTCGACCTCGACCGCTTCACCCCGGACCCGGCCGGCCGTGCCCGGGTCCGCCGCGAGCTCGGCGTCGCGGACGGCGAACTGCTGGTCGGCGGTGTCGGCCGGCGGGTGGCGGAGAAGGGCATCGCGGAGTACGCCGCGGCCGCGCGGGCCCTCACCGGTAAGGCACGGTTCGTCTGGGTCGGTCCCGACGACCCTGACAAGCCTGACGCGCTGCGCGACGATGAGGCGGGTGTGACGTTCGTCGGTGAGCGATCGGACATGCCAGCGGTTTACTCGGCGCTCGATGTGTTCGTGCTGCCGTCGCACCGCGAGGGGTTCTCCCGCTCCGGCATGGAGGCGGCGGCGTGCGGAGTAGCCAGCGTGCTGACCGACATTCGGGGCTGTCGGGAGATCGGCGAGCACGAGCGGGAGGTTCTGCTGGTGCCACCGCGGGACGTCGACACGCTCACCGCCACGGTCGAACGGCTGCTGCTCGACGCGTCGTTGCGCAAGCGGCTCGGAGTCGCCGCCCGGGAGCGGGCAGCGGCCCACTTCGACCAGCGCGAGGTCGCACGGGCCTCGCTGGAGACGTACGCAGCGGTAGCTCGCCGTAAGGGCCTGCCGTGGTACATCGATCAAGGGCAGGGCGACGAGCGAGAAGCCGAACGCGACCAGATCGAGGGGGGATGATGAGGCGGACCGTAGACGTGGTCGTGGCAGGAGTGGCGATCGTGCTGCTGCTGCCGGTGATAGCAGTGGTTGCGGCGCTGATCAGGTTGCGCTTGGGGAGCCCGGTGCTCTTCCGGCAGCAGCGGTCGGGTCTGCGCGGCAAAGAGTTCACGATCCTGAAGTTCCGTACGATGCGGCCGCCTCTTCATGAGGCCGAGACCGATCTGGAACGGGATACGCCGCTGGGCCGGCGGCTGCGGGCGGCGAGCCTCGACGAGCTGCCGCAGCTGATCAACGTGCTGCGCGGCGACATGAGCCTGATCGGCCCGCGCCCCACGCTGCCGGAACAGGTCGTGCACTACGACGAGCGCCAGCGAGGGCGGCTCGCGGTGCGTCCCGGAATCACCGGGTGGGCCCAGGTAAACGGGCGAAACTCGATCAGCTGGCCAGAGCGCATCGAGCTGGACCTGTGGTACATCGCAAACCGGTCGCTGCTGCTGGACCTGAAGGTGCTCTGGCTCACTGTCATGAACCTGGTGCGGCCGGAGGGCATCACTGGGGAAGGCGGCGTCAACCAGGGCTTCCCGCTGGCAGACGGAACGTCGACGCCGTCGCATGCCGCTGCCTCGGTACTGGCCGGTGATCGGCAAGGTCAGGCGTGAGGTACGTCGTCACCGGCTCGGCCGGGTTCATCGGACGGCACGTGTGCGCCGAGTTGCTCGAGCGCGGCCACGAGGTCATCGGCATCGACGCTTTCACGGACTACTACGACACGTCGGTGAAGCGGGCGAACGCGGACTGGCTCGCGGCGCGGGGGAACTACCGGGGCTTCGAACTGGACCTCGCCACGGCCGAACTGGACCCGCTGTTCGACGGTGCCGACGCGGTCATCCACCTCGCGGCACAGCCCGGCGTGCGGCTGTCGTGGGCGGATTACTTCCACGTGTATGTCGAGCGCAACGTCACCACGTCACAACGGGTGCTCGAGGCGGTCCGGCGAGTGGGTATGCCGCGGCTGGTGCTGGCCTCGTCGTCCTCGGTGTACGGCAACGCCCCGGAGTATCCGACCACCGAAGACGCACCGACGAGGCCGTTCAGCCCGTACGGGGTGACAAAGCTGGCGATGGAGCATCTAGCGGCCGCCTACGCCGACAACTGGAATCTGCCGGTCGTCGTGCTCCGCTACTTCACGGTCTACGGTCCCGGTCAGCGTCCGGATATGGCGATGCACCGCTTCATCGAGCGGGTGGGCGCCGGTCAGCCCGTCACGGTCTACGGCGACGGCGAGCAGGTCCGCGACTTCACCTACGTCTCGGACGTCGCCGCCGCCACTGTCGCGGCGGCCTCGTCCGACGTCCCGCCAGGGTCGGTGTGCAACATCGCGGGGGGGTCGTCCAGCACCGTCAATCAGGTTCTGCGGCTGGTCTCCGAGAGCGTCGGGCGTCCCGCGGTCACGCGGTGGGAGCCGGAGCAGCCGGGTGACGTGCGGGTCACCGGCGGGGCGATCGACCGTGCCCGGCGGCTACTAGGCTGGGAGCCGGCAGTGCCCTTGGAGGAGGGCGTGAAGCGGCAGGTCGCGCACCTGCTGGGAGAGGACAGACCGTAGCGATGGCCCGGCCCCTCCGGGTGCTGCAGCTGATCGACTCGCTGGACCGGCCCGGCGGAGCGGAGCGTTCCCTGGCGACGCTGGCCCCGCACCTCCTCGAGGAAGGCATCGAACTGCACGTGGCCTACCTGGTGGAGCGGGACGGCTACCAGGCCGACCTGGCGAAGTCCGGTGTTCACGTCCACTCCGTGGCTGACGGGCCGCCGAGCAGGCGGCAGTGGATGCTCCGAACCGGCCGGCTGATCGGCGACCTGCAGCCGGACGTCGTCCACACCACGCTATTCGAAGCGGACCTGGCTGGACGACGGGCTGCCGCCCGGATGCGCGTCCCGTGTGTCTCCAGCCTGGTGAACACCGCGTATGGGCGCACCGAGTCGGCAAGAAGCGACGCTGGCTGGCTGAAGCTTCGTGCGGCTCAGGCTGCCGACGCGGCCACCGCACGGCGCGTGAGCCGGTTCCACGCCGTGACGCGGCACGTGGCCGCGGTCATGGGAAGGCGGTTGCTGATTCCAGCGCACAAGATCGAGGTGATTCCACGAGGGCGGGACGATGCCGCGCTGGGCAGGCGGTCGGCACAGCGGCGGGCGACCGTCCGAGGTCGGCTCGGCGTACCGGACGACGTTCCGCTGATCCTCGCGGTCGGACGGCACGAGCCGCAAAAGGGCTTCGACGTGCTACTTCAGGCGCTGCCGGCTGTCCGGTCGCAGCTGCCCAACGTCCGCGTGATGGTCGCCGGCCGCGAGGGTCGCGCGACGCCGCTGCTGACCGAGCTCGCGGCGGCGGCCGAACTCACCGACACGGTCACGTTCCTCGGCATGCGCGACGACGTGGCGGACCTGATGGCCGCTGCAGACGTCCTTGCGTTCTCATCGCTGTGGGAGGGCGCGGCCGGTACCGTCCTCGAGGCGATGGCCCTGGAATGCCCGGTGGTGTCGACGCGGCTTGCGACCATCCTGGAGACGATCGACGAGTCCACCGCCGAGTTGGTCATACCCGGTGACCCCGGGGACCTGGCTCGTGGGCTGCTCGCGGCGGTGGCTGACAAGCAGACCACGGCGCGCCGCGTGCGTGCCGCACGGGCGCGCTTCGAGTCCGACTACACGATCGAAGTCAGCGCGCACCGGACAGCCCAGCTCTACCAGCGCGTTGCCATGCCCGCCAGGAGGGCCGATGCCCGAAGTCGTTGAACTACATGCGACCGATGTCGATTCGTCGCTCGCTGCGGCCTGGGATGCGCTGCCGGCAGCTCGCGGGACGCAGGCCGACATCTACGATAGTCACGCCTGGTTCGCAGCGTGGCTGTCGGCCGCGCCGGAGGGGACGGCCGGGCGGGTTCGGATACCAGCAGTGGTAGACGGCGGGCGGCCCGTCGCAATGCTTCCTCTCGTGCTTTCCGCCGGTGGAAGCCGTGCCGAGGTGCTCGGGATGGACCACCGGACGCGTGCCAGACCGGTGATCGGGACGGAGCAGCCGCAGCGGGAGACGCTGGGGTTGCTCGCCGAGGCGGTTGCCCGGTGCGGCGTCCGGGAGCTCAACCTTCATCGATTGCCGTCCCGCGACCCTGCTGTGGGACTGTTCGCGGAGGCGCTCCGGGACGCGGGCTACCGGGTCACACAGCACGAAAGGTCGTGCGACAACCTCGCTCCGGCAGCAGAGGGCTGGGCGGACTACGCCCAAACCTTCAAGGGCTTCGCCGGCTATGCCAGGCGATTCACCAGCCGGCTGGAGTCGCTGTGGGATGTCGACGTCGAGGTGTACGGCACGACGCCCGAGCGTCCGGTACTGCACGGGTTCAGCCGTTACGAGGAGTTGCATCGGCGCAGCTGGAAGGGCCGGCTCGGCGCGACCAGCCGAGCGCTGCGAACCGACCTGCTTGAGCGTGCCGAGGCCAACGGCTGGGCACGCGTCTTCGTGTTGCGGATCGCCGGCGTACCCGCCGCCGCCCACATCTGGTTCCGCCTCGGCCATGTCGCGACGTGGCTGTCCACGGCCTACGACCAGAGGCTCGCCGCGCTCAGCCCGGGCACCGTCATCATGTGGCAGGCGCAGTCCAAGCTGTTCGCTGACGAGCCTCCTCCACGCATCGTCGACCTGCTACCGGGATCCAACCCGCAGAAGGACAGGCTGACACTCAGCAAGCCGCCGCTTCTGGTCACCGAGGCGCTCCGGCTCACTATGTGGTCCGGGGTCATGGTGCCTTCCCGCCGGCAGGCGCGGCGCGTACGAGCGGCGATCACAGCCCGTCTCCGGGCACGCCGCCGGCAGTCCGTTCCATCGCAACCGCCCGCCCACGTTCCGGCGACAACGGTGATTCCGCGAGATGACAACAGGTTCGCTTACCGGCTCGACCTGACAGCGGCGCACCGCCGTTATCTGGCGACCGCCACGGGCCAGGCGGCTCCCGAGAAGATGGCCGCGAGTTGGGAGGCTGCCGATGAATGGTGGGTGGCCGGGGACGGTCCGGGTGGCCTGATCCGGATTGGCCATGGGCCGGACGGCTGCGCGGTCCGGGAGATCGTCCGGCTCGACCCGACAGCGGACCCGCAGGCATTGGTAGAGGCTCTAGCCTCGGTGCTCGGCCAGGAGATCGCGCTGTCCGAAGTCCCGCTGTACGAGGCGGTGCTGCCGTGGCCGCGGTCGTGGCATCCTGCTGCGGCAACAGGGCAGCGATGAGAGACATCGCGACGAGCGTGCTCCGGCGAAGCCCGCTGCAGCAGCTGGCGTATCGTGCCGGGAGGAACCGGTTGCGTGTGCTCGCGTATCACGCGGTGACCGACGGACGCGCCTTCGAGCGCCAACTCGACTACACCCTCGAGCATTATGAACCGGTCGGCCTCGGCCAGGTGCTGGATGCTGCGAACGGCGGAAAGCTACCGCCGCGGGCTGTGCTGTTCACGTTCGACGACGGGCACAGGTCGTGGGTCGACCTGGTGGCTCCGGCCATGCAGCGTAGGGGGATACCCGGCGTGGCGTTCGTCGTCGCAGGCGCCGTCGGCTCCTCGTTGCCGTACTGGTGGGACGAGGTGGCGATGTTGTGCCACGATGACGCCCCGGCGAAGGTTCGGTTGATGAAAGGCATCCCGGACGACGAGCGGCTGAGCATGCTCGCCGAGTTGCGCCAGGCCGCTGCCGAGGCGCCAACGACCGACGAGCACCTCACCCGCGACGACCTCAAGCTGCTCGAGGAGGCAGGCCTGGAGGTCGGCAACCATACTGTCAGCCATCCGATCCTCACCCGGTGCAGCAGCGGGAAAGTCGTTCAGGAGGTGCGGGAGGCCAAGGAGATGCTGGAGGGTGTCGTGGGTCACCCAGTGCGCAGCTTTGCGTACCCCAACGGCGACTACAGCCCCGAGGTCGGCCGAATCGTTCGCGAGAGCGGGCACGATCTCGGTTTTCTCTTCGATCACGCCGCCCAAGCGTTGCCCCTGTCCGATCCCATGGCGGTGTCACGGATTCGGGTGAACGCACACGATCCGATCGACACCTTCGCGATACGGATCAGTGGGCTGCATCCGACGATCCACCGCCTGCGCCGCCGATGACGCGTCCGATGACGTCTCCGCCGAACATGGCGATGCGGTCGGTTGGCCTGCCGCTACCGGACGACATCCGGGACCGGTGGCGGCAGCTCGAGAGCGCGGCCGAGCAGCCTTCGATCTTCCGCACCCCGGAATGGGTCGAAGCCCGAGCGGAGGTGTTGGGCCTGACGGCCGACACGACGGTCCACGTCTGGGAGGCCGCGGGCCGCATGGTGGCGGTGCTTCCGATCACGGTCACCAAGGAGCGGCTGCATCCGCAGCTACCGCTGGGACTGCCGGTGCTGACCATTGCGGCCGCGGGCACCGGTGCAGCGGACCACACCGGCTGGACCGCTGCGGACGGCGGCGACGAGCAGGTGGCGGCGTGGCTTCGGGCGGCCCGGCGGACCGTCCTGCTCAGGAACCTCGATCCTCGACTCGCGACCCACGTCGGGGAGTCCGGGGTGCTCTTGGAACTCGAGCGCTGCCCTCGGCTGGACCTGACACAGACGGACCGGCAGGCGTCGTTCCGGAAGCGGGTTGCCTACTATCGCCGCCGAGCCGAACGTGAGGGCTGCGTTCTGACCGCGACCCTCCCGGGCGAGGTGTCCGGTGAGCAACTTGCCACCCTCAGTCGGCTCCACGAGCAGCGCTTCGCCGGTGCGAGCGTGCTTTCTCGGCAGGCGATTGCGATCCAGGAAGCGCTGCGGCGCCGACAACGCGCGGACCTCGGGCCCCTTGCCGTGACCGCGACAGTGGGGGGCCGACCGGTCGGGATGCTGTGGGGGCTCTGGTTCGCCGGCGTGTTCGCCTACTACCAGTCCGGATGGCTGCCGGAATACAGGTCGCTCAATCTCGGCACGGTGCTCGTTGACGAAGCGATGTCGATTGCCCGCAGCCTCGGTGCAGTGACGTTCGACTTCCTTCGCGGCGCGGAGGATTACAAGTACAAGTTCGGCGCTACGGACAGGGTCGATTCGACGATCCTGCTGCCTCGCGGGCTGCCAGGATCGCTGCTCCAACTCAAGTCGCGAGCCAAGGCGATCCTGCGGTCGCGGCCTGAGCTGTAGCGGGGCCGCTCGTCAGCCGTCCCGCCGCGCTGGCGCCGCGCGGTCGCGTTCGCTCGCCGCCTCGCCATCCGGGGGCGTCGGCGCCTCCCAGAGCACCGTTCGCTGCCAGCGGGCCCGACGTACTCCGGTCAGCGGAAGGGCGAGGAGGACCAGGATGAGCGGGTAGACCATCACCCTCTCCCGGGCGAGGATCCCGAAGTTCTGGAAGGTCGAGAAGACGAAGCAGAACAGTACGGCGTATGTAACACAGAAGGTGACGTAGGGCTGCTTGAAGATTCGCTTGGCGACAGTGCGAAGGCGCGGCCACGACAGGATGAACAGCACCATGAGCGCGGTGCCTTCAAGGGCCGAAAGTAGCGCCTGCACGTTGTGAACCTCGAACGGGAACGGCCGGAACAGCACGGTGATCAAGTCCCGGGGTAGATCCTGCAGCGATGGTGCTGTGCTCCCGCCGTCGAACTCGGATCCGCCGCCTTCGGTCTGCCCGCCGGCGTACTCTATGGTCTCTGTGGCGGTGTCCAGGTTGAACTCGTCCAGCCCAAAGAACTGGGACACCTGCCTGATGATCAGCAGCGTCACACCGCCGATGAAGGCTAGTCCGAAGATTGTGCGAAAAGATCCCAAGGAGCCGGCGTGCCGCGTTCCGAAGCTGCGCAGTACGTAGCCGAGGCTCAGCCCGGCCACTACGAGCAGCGCCACGTGCGGCCGCACCGCGAGGATGCCAGCCAGGCCGAGAAGCAGGTAGACGGATGCGCCGCGTCTCCTGGTGAGCAGCAAGGAGCAACCGTAGGCGGTGAGGCCGAGCACTAGCGTCATCCACGCTTCCTTGCCGATGCTCGACGGCCAGAACAGCATCGACGGCAAAAAGAACAGCAGCGCGGCGTACCGGATCTGGTCGCCGTCCGGGATGGCGACCCGGAACGCGCGGTAGAAGTAGAACAGACCCCAGAAGCACAG
>CAZMXH010000119.1:0-9344 GCA_964570165.1 uncultured Actinomycetes bacterium | reverse complement strand
CCGATGAGCTGCACCGGATCATCGACCTGATGCGCCACCTCCGAGGAGCGGCGGCACGCCGGCACGTCCGGGAGGAGGTGCCGTTCTACACCGGGCGGCGCCGGCCGCTGCGGGAGCTCGTGGCAGACCTGCCCTGACGGCTGAACCGCCGTGCCGTCCGGTACGTAGGCTGCAGGAAGGGCACTGTCGCGACGGCGGGTGAGGCACCATGAGGGTGATCGGCTGCTGGGTCGGGTACGCCGCGCTCGCTGCGCTGGTCGCCGGTTGCACCGGGCCGTCGGGAGAGGGCCAGCCGGATCCGGTCAACCGCCTGGTGTTCCTTGATCTCGATGGCCGAGTCGTGACCTCGGCGCCGGACGGCTCGGACCAGACTGTGGTGAGCGAGGACGGCGAGGTCGGGTTCCAACCCATCTGGTCGCCGGACGGAACCCGCGTCGCGTACGTGGTCGGGGGCGAGGGGATCTCCGTGGCCGACCTCGGCACCGGATCGCTGCACCAGGTGAGCACCGAGGTCCAGCCCTTCTACCTGCACTGGTCGCCTGGTGGCGAGCGGATCGCCGCACTGCGCAACGCCGAAGAGGGGATCGCGCTTGAGCTCGTCGACGTCGCGGCCGACGGGCTGGACACGCAGGTGGTGGACACCGGGCAGCCGTACTACCTCTCCTGGCAGCCTGGCGGCGACCGGCTCGTCGTGCACGTTGGATCGGACCGGCTCGACCTGCTCGAGCCGTCCGGCGAGGTCGAAGGGCTCGGGGTAAGGCCAGGCGCGTTCCAGGCGCCGCACTGGGCCGAGCCTGGCATCGTCGCGACGACGTTCGGCGACGGCGGGGATCAGGGCGCGCAGCTGGTGCTGCTCTCCGAGGACGGTGACGTGGAGGTGCTCGCCGACCACTCCGGCGTGGTCGCGTTCGCGGTCGACCCGACCGGGCAGCGGGTGGCGGTGCAACCGCTGGGATCGGACACCGACGACGGGGCCGTCACTACAACGGCGGTGGCCGTCGAAGGGTCGCCGGCGGTCGCCGCCGCGGGGGAGTCCCCGGCGGAGTTGGCCGGGAACCGGCTGCACGTGGTTGACCTGGACTCCCACGAGATCAGCGCCGTCACCTCGGAGCCGGCAGTGGCGTTCTTCTGGAGCCCCGACGGCGAGCGGCTGCTGCTGCTCGAGCTCGCCGGGCCGCGCCAGCTGCAATGGTCGACGTGGAGCGACGACGGGTTGGTCGAGGGGCCGCTGTTCGGGCCGGCGGTCTCGTGGGTGCAGACATTCCTGCCGTTCTACGACCAGTACGCGCGCAGCATGACGCTGTGGTCGCCGGACGGCTCGTCGTTCGCGTTCCCAGGCCGCGTAGGCGACGACGAGGGCATCTGGGTCCACGAGGTGGCGTCCGGCACCACCTCGAAGGTCGCCGAGGGCACGTGGGTGGCGTGGTCCCACCAGTGACGGCGGCGCCGGGGGACGCTAGGGGTCGCGACGCATGGGGACGTGCGGGATGCCGTCCTCGACGAATTCGGGCCCGATGGGCCGGAAGCCGAAGCGCTGGTAGAGGCCCGTGAGGTGGCGCTGCGCGTCGAGGACACAGCGGCGGCCCTCGAGAGCCTCAAGGGCGGTCGCGAGCAGCCGGTCTGCGAGGCCCGCGCCGCGTGCGTGCTTCGCCACGGCGACCCGGCCGATCCGCGCGGCGCCGTCGGGCTCCTCGAGCACCCGGAGGTACGCCGCGATCGCCTCGCCGTCGGCGATCCAGCGGTGGATGGTCCCCGGCTCGGTGTCCCGCCCGTCCAGCTCCGGGTACGCGCACCGCTGCTCAACCACGAACACGTCGACCCGGAACCGCAACAACGCGTACAGCGTCGCGGTATCGAGCTCGCCGAACGTGGCGGCCCGGGTGACCAGGGTCATGCGCCTTCTTCGTGACGGGTGAGCGCGATCCCGTTGATGCAGTAGCGCAGGTCGGTCGGGGTCCCGTGGCCCTCGCCCTCGAACACGTGGCCGAGATGGGATGCGCAGCGGGCGCATCTCACCTCGGTGCGGAGCATCCCGAGCGAGCGGTCCTCGAAGTACTCGACGCGATCCTCGGCGAGCGGCGCGTAGAACGATGGCCAGCCGCAGTGCGAGTCGAACTTGGTCTCTGACCGGAACAGCTCCGCGCCACACGCCCTGCAGGAGTAGACGTACGGCCGCTCGTCGGGTGCTTCGAACGGGCTGGAGCCGGGTGGTTCGGTGCCTGCCTCGCGCAGCACGTGGTACTCGGCCGGCGAGAGCTCGGAGCGCCATTCCTCTTCGGTCTTCTGGACCTGGTACGCCATAGCTTCGAGGGTACGCCGACACGGTGCGGGGTAATCGACGTGGCGGCACGTCCACCGTATCTTTTGATCGGTCAACGTTTGCGGGGGAACAACAACCGAAGGCATGGAGGCGACATGGATGTCCTGTTCCTGATCGGCCGGATACTGTTCGTAGCGCTGTTCCTCGGCAGTGCGTACGGCCACCTGACCAACACCGACCAGATGGCCGGATACGCAGAGAGCCGGGGTGTGCGCCCCGGCAAGCTCGCCGTCCTGGGCACCGGCGTCCAGATCGGCCTCGGCGCCCTGCTCGTGCTGCTGGGCCTCTGGATGGACCTCGGGTTCATCCTGCTCGCGCTGTTCCTGCTTGCTACCGCGTTCCTGATGCATCCGTTCTGGCGGGAGGCCGACGCCCAGTCGCGCTACATGGAGCAGGTGCAGTTCATGAAGGACCTCGCGCTCGCCGGCGCCGCGATCATGCTCCTGGCGGCCGTCTGGAAGCTCGGCCCCGACCTGGGCCTCACCATCACCGACCCGTTGTTCGGGTAGGCGTCATCGGCACCCGGTAGCGTGGCGCCCGTGGCCACACCGCACATCGAGATCGAGGTCGACGGGCGCCACGTCCGGGTGACCAACCCGGACAAGGTCTACTACCCGCAGATCGGCGTCACGAAGCGGGAACTGGTCGAGTACTACCTCGCGATCGGCGAGCCGGTGGTGCGCGCGCTGCGGGAGCGGCCCACCTACTTGCAGCGGTTCCCGGACGGCGTCGAGGGCGAGGAGATCTACCAGAAACGGCTCCCGGCCTACGCGCCGGACTGGATCCGGCGGGCCACGGTCACGTTTCCGTCCGGCCGGTCCGCCACGGCACTGTGCGTGACCTCGCCGGCCGACGTGGCCTGGGCGGTGAACCTGGGGACGGTCACCTTCCACACGTGGCACGCCCGAGCGTCGGACGTGGACCGGCCGGACGAGTTGCGCATCGACCTCGACCCGCAGCCCGGCACGACGTTCGACGACGCCCGGAAGGTCGCGCTCGAGACCGTGCGGCCGTTGCTCGGCGAGTTGGGATACGCAGGCTTCGCCAAGACGAGCGGCGGACGCGGGATTCACGTGCACATCCGGATCGAGCCGCGCTGGACGTTCGTCGAGGTGCGCCGAGCCGCCATCGCGTTCGCCCGGGAGGCCGAACGCCGGGCGCCGTCCCTGGTGACGACCGCGTGGTGGAAGGAGCAGCGCGGCGAGGCGATCTTCATCGACTACAACCAGAACGCCCGCGACCGCACGATCGCATCCGCCTGGTCCGCGCGTCGAACACCGCGGGCGACCGTGTCCACGCCGGTGAGCTGGGAGGAACTGGCCGACGTCGACCCGGACGACCTGACGGTGCGGACGGTGCCCGCGCGGTACGCCGAGCACGGCGACCCGCACGCCGGCATCGATGACGTAGACCATTCCCTCGAGCCGTTGCTGGAGATGGCCGCTCGCGACGAGGCAGGCGGGCTGGAAGACCTCCCATACCCGCCGAACTACCCGAAGATGCCCGGCGAGCCTAAGCGGGTCCAGCCCAGCCGAGCTCGCCAGGACACGTGATCTGCCGCAGCGAAATTGCTGCAGCGCTCGGCGGCCACCGGCGCTCCCGGACGAACCTCAGAAGTTGCTCAAGCCGGCTTCCCAATCGAGCGTGATCTGCTGTTTGATGCTTGCCTGTCCCTAATGCCCAGGGGCATCGGGGGGCTACGGGGGGTGGTGGGGCGCACCCCGGTCCCCCCGGGGCGCCCCCCCCCCAGCGGGCCCCCCGCGCCGCCGGGGGGGGGGGGGGGGGGGGGGGGGGGGGGGGCCCCCCCCGGGGGCCCGGGGGGCGCCCCACGCCGCAGGCGGGCCATCGGGGCAGGGGACGTCGCTCTCGCATCTCAGCCGCATGTAACGGACTTCGGCACGGGTGTGCCAAGCTGTACGGCGATGCAGCTCCTGGTGGTAGAGGACGACGACCACGTGGCGGGTGCGCTCGTATCCGTCCTCAACAGACGCGGTTTCGAGACCGTCCTCGCGCGGGACGGGCGCGGCGCGTTGCGGGCTGTCGGCCCGGAGACCGACATGGTGCTGCTCGACCTCAGCCTGCCGGACATGGACGGGTTCGAGGTCTGCGGCCGGATCCGGCGAGTCTCCGACGCTCCAGTGATCATGGTTACTGCGCGGTCACAGCTCGACGCCCGGATCGAGGGCCTGCGTATCGGCGCCGACGACTACTTGGTGAAACCCTACGACCTGCGGGAACTGCTGGCGCGCATCGAAGCCGTCCTCCGGCGTCGGCGTCCTCACGAGTGGGACGAGCGAGCCGGCGCCGCGACGGTGAAGGTGGGCGACGTGTGCGTCGACCTCGCGGGGCGGCAGGTTCGCGTCGGAAACAGCGGCGCGCTCGTCCCCTTGACGCGGAAGGAGTTCGACGTCGTGGCGGTGCTGGCACGCCACCCCGGTGTCGTCCTGACCCGGGAACGCATCCTGCGCGAGGTATGGGACACGAACTGGAAGGGCCTCGAGCGCAGCCTCGAGGTACACGTCGGGTCCATCCGGCGCAAGCTCGACGGCCACCTGCTCATCGAAACGGTACGAGGCGTGGGTTACCGGCTCGCGTCACAGAGCTAGCGGGCTGCCGATCGTGCGGGCCCGCTTGGTCGCTGTGTTCACGGCTCCGATCATGCTGCTGTTCGTCGTCCTCGGAGCGGCCTACGTGAGCAACGTGGCCCGCTCGGAGCAGCAGGAGCTTTTCCTGGACCGGCTGAGCGATGCCAGCTACCTGGTGATCACCGCGCGGCAGTCGCTGACGGCCGGCGACCCCGGGCTGATCCAGGACGACCTTGAGCGGTACCGCCAGGTCTACGGAATCGAGGCCGCCGTCCTCAACCGGACCGGTGAGGTCTGGGCGACCAACGGGTTGGACGTGACGGCCATCGACGAGCGGTTCGACGCCCTGGCCGGCCGGCGGAACGAACTGCGCGAGCGGCTACTGCCCTGGGGGTTCGAGGACATCGTGGTCGCCGAGCCGGTCTTCGAGGGCGAGGACCGGCTCGGCGCGGTCATCACATCGTCGGGCACCGAGCGGATCACGCGGAACGTGTGGTTGCGCTCGCTGTATCTCGGTCTCGGCGCCGTGCTGGCCGTCGCGGTGAGCGTGCTGGTGGCGTACGGGCTGGCCAGGTGGGTGTTGCGGCCGCTGCGGATGGTCGATTCTGCGATGGCCGAGATCCGCAGCGGTCACATGGATGCGCGAATCCCCGCCGCGACGGGGCCGCCGGAGCTCCGTCAGGTAGTAACGCAGTTCAACAGCATGGCGCAGAAGGTCGAGCAGTTGATGCACAAGCAGCAGGAGTTCGTGTCGAACGCCTCTCACGAGCTGCGGAACCCGCTGAATGCGCTGCTGCTGCGGGTCGAGGACCTCGCGCTGTCCATGTCGGCCGGGAGCGGTGAGCACACAGCTGAGATCGAACACGTCCGGGCGGAGGGCCGGCGGATGACCCGGATCCTGGACGCGCTGCTCATGCTGGCACGGGACGACGAGATGGCCGCGAGCTCGCAGCCGGTCGAGGTGCGCTCCGTTATCGCCCGCCGGGTCGACGGCTGGCAGGCGATCGGCTCGGACAAGGACGTAGCGGCGCGGCTTGACGGCGCGACCGAGGTGTGGGCACGCGTCGACGAGATCGTGCTGGAGAGCGCCTTCGACGCGGTGATGGACAACGCGGTGAAGTTCGCCCCGTCCGGCTCCACGGTGGAGGTATCCGTCACCGCGAACAGCGACTGCGCGACGATCACCGTCCGTGACCACGGTCCCGGGCTGCCGGCCGAGGAGATCACCAAGGTGACCGACCGGTTCTGGCGCAGCCCGTCGCACAGCACAGTGCGAGGCTCGGGACTGGGCCTCGCTATCGCCGCCGAGCTGCTGGACACCTGCGGCGGCCGGCTGCACGTGGCACCGGCGGACGGCGGCGGGCTTGCCGTCGCACTGCAGGTGCCTACTGGTACCGCGGCCAGCGAGGACCAGCCGTGAGGTGGCGGCGCCCGGTGGCGCTGGGCATGGCAGCGGGCATGGCGGGACTGCTCGCGGCGGCGTGCGCGGGCGATGGCGTCGGGCAGTACGACGACCACCTGGTGATCTCCGGAGGGGGCATGGCGGGGATCTACTACAGCTACGGCGGCGAGCTCGCTGCGGTGCTCTCCGAGCGGCTGGGGGTGAGTGCCGAGGTCATCGAGACGGGTGGGTCCATCGACAACCTGCACCAGCTCCGGGACGGGACGTCCGAGCTGGCGTTCAGCGCCGCCGACGCGGCCGGTGACGCGGTTGCCGGCCGGGCGCCGTTCACGGCGCCGATCGACGTCCAGGCCGTCGCGCGGGTCTACGACGACTTCGTGCATCTGGTCGTCCTGGCCGATTCCGACATCACCCGTATCGAGGACCTTCGGGGCCGCCGGGTGTCCCTGGGAGCGGAGGGCTCCGGTACCGAGCTGATCGCTCGCCGCCTGCTGCGTGCCGCCGACATCGATCCAGACGAGGTCGAAAACGTGGCGATGGGTATCGACGAGTCCGTCACGGCACTGCGGATCGGTACGGTCGAGGCGTTCTTCTGGTCCGGCGGGCTGTCCACGCCCGGCGTGACCGACCTTGCCGGCGAGGTACCGATCCGGCTGGTGGACCTGTGGGACCTCGTGGAGCCGGTGCGCCGGGAGTACGGCGGCGGCTACCGGCATGGCGTCGTCCCGCAGGGCACCTACGGCCTGCGCAGCGACGTGCGGACGATGGCCGTGCCCAACTACCTGCTCGTGGACGCCTCTGCCGACGCCGACCTCGTGCACGACGTGACGCGGGTGCTGTTCGAGGAGCGGGCGCGGATCGCCCGCGAGGTGCCCGCCGCGGCGCTGCTCGACCGGTCACGCGCTATCTACACCGCGTCGGTCGAGCTGCATCCCGGCGCGCTGCGGTACTACCGCGAGGCGAAGCTGTAGCGAGCGGTGGATCGCCGGCCGGCGGGTTAGGCTCGCCGGTATGGGCGTGTTCGATCGAGTCAGGGCGGCACTGGGCGCAACGGGGCAGGACACCGAGGTCGCCGTGGAGCCCAGGCTGGACACGGAGGCTCGGCGGGCGCAACTGGACGAGCTGGAGCAGGCGCTGCGGGCGCTGGCCCGGCAGATGGCCGCACGGGACGAGCTAATGGTCAATCCGGGCTGGCGGGGGAGGGTGGAGGACCTGCGGTTCGCGGCGGGCGAAGCCGCCAGGTTGTCGCGCTCCGGGTTCGATCGCGCCGCGCTCGACGACCTGGCAGCGCAGGTGCGGCCGCTGTACGGGCCGGGGCCGGTTCCTCCCGAGTACGCGCCCCACCAGGAGGCGCATGACCGCGTGCTTGCCGCGGTCGCCGCGATCCGCGGGCCCCTGGACCGCGAGCAGGAGCGCTGAGCGCCCGCTGTCGAGCCGGCCAGGGCGACCTGCTCAGGGCTGCTCGTTCGAGGACTCGGCCTCCCAGTCGGGCTCGCTCTGCGCGATCAGGTGCAGGCAGGGGACGTTGAGCTTGCGGCGCGCGCGGTGCGTCCAGTCCAGGTGAAGCAGCTCGGCGACCAGGTGCGGCCTGGTCAGGATGACCACCTCCGCGCTGTTGCGCTCCGCCACGAGGGCCACCAGCCGGTCCAGGGGATCCATTGCGGTGATCTCCCCGGTGGCGTGGGCACCGGCCTCCACGAAGGCGCCGATCGACTGCGCCAGCGCCCGCTCGCTTGCGTCGCGGATCTCCTGGTGAACCCTCTCGAGGTCGGTCTCGTCGAGATAGAGCGCTGCGGTGCCCATGACCTCACTCGCGGCGAGTGAACCGATGGTGGCCTCCACGCGGGACGCGGCGTCCTCGACGGGCATCAGGACGTGGTAGTGGACGAGGTCCGGTGCATCGGTGTGGAGTGCGGTGATCTGATGCGCATCCCAGTGCGTGACCGGTTGCTCGACAAGGACGACGACGTCGTACACGGCGTACCTCCCGCCGTTCCGGCAGCGGCTCCATCATGACAACGAGCGCGTCGTGGTGGAAGGTGCCGCCCACGACGTGTTTCGGCAGATCATGCCGGGCGAGGATGGGTTGGGCAACCCCAGACGCGGGGCTCTGGGCGGGCATTGGGGCAGGATTGATGCCATGGACCTGCCCGTCATGCCGCCGGTCGCGCCGATGCTCGCCAAGCCGGTCAAGTCGATTCCGCCCGGGATGTATTACGAGGGCAAGTGGGACGGGTTCCGGGCGATCGTGTTCCGGGACGGCGACGAGGTCGAGATCGGCAGCCGCAACGAGCGCCCGATGACGCGCTACTTCCCGGAGGTCGTCGAGGCTGTGCGTGCCGAGTTGCCGTCGCGCTGCGTCGTCGACGGCGAACTGGTGATCGCGATGGGCGAGCGGCTCGACTTCGACGCCTTGCTCAACCGGATCCACCCGGCCGACTCCAGGGTGCGGCTGCTCGCGGAGCAGACTCCGGCGAGCTTCGTTGCCTTCGACCTGCTCGCGCTCGGCGACGAGAGCCTGGTCGACAGGCCGTTCTCGCAGCGCCGCGCCGCACTGGAGCAGGCGCTCGCGGACGCGTCGCCACCCGTCCACGTCGCGCCGTCCACCACCGACCGCGACGTCGCCGAGCAGTGGCTGGAGCGGTTCGAGGGCGCGGGCCTCGACGGCATCATCGCCAAGCCGCCCGACGGCCGCTACGAGCCGGGGGTGCGTAGTCTCTACAAGATCAAGCACGACCGCACGGCCGACTGCGTCGTCGCCGGGTTCCGCTGGCACAAGAGCGGGCCGGTCGTGGGCTCGCTGCTGCTCGGCCTCTACGACGACTCCGGCGCGCTACAGCACGTGGGGGTCAGCGCGTCCTTCCCGATGAAGCGGCGGCAAGAGCTGGTGGCGGAGCTGGAGCCGTACCGGACTTCAGCCGATGATCACCCCTGGTCGGCCTGGGCGATGGCGGAGGCTCACGAGCGCGGCCGGCTGCCTGGCGCGGTGTCCCGGTGGAACGCGGGCAAGGACCTGTCCTGGGAGCCGCTGCGCCCG
>CAZMXH010000118.1:0-9351 GCA_964570165.1 uncultured Actinomycetes bacterium | reverse complement strand
GGAACGGAACATCCTCGGCGAGCTCGGCGAGGGGTTCGAGCTGGGCATGGAGTGGATCCTCAGGGGGCGGTACACGATCCCGGCGTGGGCGGTGGGCATGGCCGAGCGTGCGCTGGCGATGGCCATCGAGCACGCCAACACGCGAGAGACGTTCGGCACGCCTATCGGCGCCAACCAGGCGATCCAGTGGATGATCGCCGACTCCGAGGTGGAGCTCGAAGCCGCCCGGTCGCTCGTGCTGCGGGCGGCCTGGACGGTCGACCACGACGACGGCGACGTCCGCCATGCGTGCGCGATGGCCAAGCTCTACGCCGCGAGCATGGTGAACCACGTCGTCGATCGCAGCCTGCAGATCCACGGCGGGATGGGCTACACCCGTGAGCTGCCGCTGGAGCGGATGTACCGGCAGGCCCGCCTGGTGCGGATCTTCGAAGGCACAGACGAGATGCAGCGGCTGATCATCGCCCGCGATCTGCTCCGCGGCTACACCAAGCTGGGCTGACCCGGTTCGATCACGTTCGGCAGGGTCACCCCTACCGCGCCAGGGCTGCGTGCCTGTTGCAGCGAGGCCGCGCCTGTTGGGGCCGGAGGGACGGCGGCGCCCTTACGTCGCCAACTGCCGCTCCCGGACGCGTTGGCTTTGCCGGACGCCGGTGCCGGTGATGAGTCCGACGCCGAGCAGGACGGCGCCTGCGCCCACGAAGAGCCCGAGCGTGACGGGCTCACCGAGAAAGATCGCGCCCCACGCGACGCCGAACACGGGTGCCAGCAGCGTGACGGTCACCGCCGCGACGGGGCCGACACGCCGCAGCAGGCGGAACCACAGCGTGAACGCGAGCCCGGTGCAGATGACGCCCAGCGCACCGATCGCCGCGACCGCCCCGGTCATGGAGCCGGCCGCCGAGCCCTCCCCGGGGCTCAAAGCGGCGGAGAACAGCACCGCCGGGACAGCCAGCACGGCCGCGGCGGTCAACTGCTGTCCAGCGGCGAGAGCGGTCGGCGGCACACCCGGCAGCCGCCGGGTGGTCCAGACGCTCCCGATCGCGTACGAGAGCGCTGCGACCAGGCACGCACCGGCGCCGGCCAGCGTCACGGGGTCGCGCGGCAGCGGTCCGAGACCCACGGCCAGCCCCACTCCGACCACACCGATCAGCGCGCCGCCGAGCCGCCGCGCGGTGATCGGCTGACCCAGCCACAGTGCGGCGACCAGCACGCTCCATAGCGGCACGGCGGCGTTCAGCACGGATGCCAGCGACGCCGTCACCCGCAACTCCGCGACGGCGAACAGCGTGAACGGCAGCGCGGCCAGCAGCACGCCGACGACCAGCATGTCGCGTGCCTTGGCCGGCCCACCGTCGAACAGGTCGCCGAGGCGGCGGCCCCAGGCCAGCACTGCCAGCGGAACGAGCGCACCAAGGGCCACCCGTCCCGCCGAGACAGGCAACGGGCCTGTTACCGGCGCGGCGATCCGGATGAACAGGAAAGAGGCTCCGAAGATCGCCGCGATCACTACCAGCAGCGTGAGGTCCCGACGCGACATACGTCAGGTGTACGCTAGGCCGACACAATGCGTCAAACACATATCGTTAATGGTTTCCATGAGGAACTCGCATGAATCTCGCTCAACTACGGTCGCTGGTCGCGGTCGCTGAGCATGGCGGTTTCACGAGGGCCGCCGCGGTGCTGGGGGTCTCCCAGTCGGCGGTGTCGCACGCCGTCGCCGGCCTGGAGCGCGAGCTCGGCCACGCGCTGCTCCACCGCGACCGATCGGGTGTCGTCGTCACCGCAATCGGGCAGGCGGTACTGGACGATGCCAGGCAGGCCGTCCGCGCCGCGGACCGGGTCGCGGCGCACGCCCAGGCCAGCGGATCCCAGCTCGTCGGGGAGCTACGGCTCGGTGGCCTGCCGAGCACGAACGTCGCGGTGCTGCCCGCCATGCAGCGCGAGTTCTGCCGGCGGCATCCGCAGGCACGCGTGCTGCTGCTCGAGGGCGCCGACGAAGAGGTCCTCGAATGGACCGAGCACGGCCTTGTTGATCTCGGTTGCGTCACCGAGGCAGTCGGCAAGGTCGAGGGTGCGCTGCTGGCGGAGGACGAGTTCATGGCCGTGATGGACGCTGAACATCCGCTCGCCGGGCAACAGAGCGTCGCAGTCGGTGAGCTGGCCGACGACCCTCTCATCACCAGCGCGAGCGGCTGCGAGCCCGTGACCCAGCAGCTGTTTAACGAGGCCCGTCTGCCGTTCCGACCGGGTCACCGCGTGACCCAGCTCCGAACCATCCTCACCATGATCGGTCTGGGCTTGGGTGTCTCGATCATGCCGTCCCTGCTGCTGGCGGAACTGCCGCCGAACGTGGTCGCGGTGCCGCTGCGGCCCTCGGTGCCGCGCCGCGTGTGGATCGGCCACCCTCCGGGCGCACGGCCGCACGCCCTGGCACAGGCGTTCCTGGACCATGTCCGCGCAACTGGATCTGCCGGCGGCACGGCATAGGTTCGATCACGTTCGGCAGAGTCACCCTCGCTTCACGAGGTCTGCGTGCCTGCCGCGGCAAGGGGGCGCCTGCCGAACGTGATCGAACCAGTCATGCGCGGCCGAGTCGGCGCATCAGCCGCAGCGCACCGGTCATGGCCTTGGCGAAGGTGTCGTACCCCATCCGGGCCGGCGGTGTGATGCCATGCAACCGCTGCACCGCGATGGCCTGCGGCTCGGTGTAACGGAGAATTCCATCCTCGCCGTGGCGCCGGCCCAGGCCGGAGGCGCCCATCCCACCCAGCGGCAGGTGGTGGCTGCCCCACGTGGCGCCGTACGCCTCATTGACGTTCACCGCCCCGGCCCTGATCCGCCTCGCCACGGCGATGCCCCGGCGGAGGTTCCGAGTGCACACGGCGGCGTTGAGCCCGTAAGGCGTGTCGTTCGCGATCGCTACGGCCTCGTCGTCCGTTCCCGCCTCGTAGATCGCCACCACCGGGCCGAACGTCTCGTTGTCGCACGCAAGCATGCCCGGACGCACCCCGTCCAGCACGGTCGGCTCGAAGAACCACGGGCCGAGATCGGGACGGGGCGTGCCGCCAGCCAGCACCGCAGCGCCCTTCGAGACGGCATCTTCGACGTGCTCCGTGACCTTGTCCAGCTGGTCCTGGGACACCAGCGAACCCATATCCGCTGAGTAGTCGAACGACGCGCCAACCCGCAGCCGGGCGACCAGGGCGAGGAATCGATCCGTGAACTCGGCACGGACGCTGGAGGCCACCACGAGCCGCTCGGTCCCGATGCACAGCTGCCCGGCGTTGGCGAAGCAGCCCCGCACGGCGGTCTCGGCGGCGCGGTCGAGGTCGGCGTCATCGAGCACGAGCATCGCGTTCTTGCCGCCAAGCTCCAGGGACGCACCGACCAACCGCTCACCCGTACGGGCGCCAACCAGCCGGCCCACCGCCGTCGACCCGGTGAAGGACACGAAGTCCGCATGGTCGATCACCGCACCGCCGACCGTCGGGCCGTCCCCGGCGACGACCTGCCACAGGCCCTCGGGCAGCCCGGCCTCCACGGCGATCGACCGTGCGAGCAGCGCGGTCAGCACCGCCTGGGTGTCCGGCTTGTGGACGACCGCGTTGCCGGCGACGAACGCCGGCAGGTTGTCGGAGATCGCCAGCGTCAGCGGATAGTTCCACGGCGACACCACGCCCACGACGCCCTTGGGGTGCCGGACCTCGATGGCCCGCGTCAGCCCGGGGAACAGGCCGCCGTGTCGCCGGTCCCGCAGCAGCCGGGGCCCGCGCACGGCGGTGTACCGGGCGGCCAAGGCGACGTCGCCGATCTCCTCGAAAGCGTCCCGCCGGGCCTTGCCGGACTCCGCCTGCACCACGTCGGCGATCAGCGACTGTCGATTGAGCACGAGGTCATGGATCCTGCCCACCACGTTCGCGCGCTCCCCGACCGGCCGATCGGCCCACGCCGCTTGCGCGTCCCGGGCGGCCTCGTACGCGGTCGCGACGTCGCCGACGCTGGAGAGGGGCACCTCGGCCAGCGGTTCGCCAGTGAACGGCGCGACCGTCGTCGCGCGGTCGGCCTGCGGGCCGGCCACGATCTGACCGGTCAGCTGTTTGATCAGCTCCCGGTCCACGACCCGAAGCGGGCTCGGCGCGTTGACGGTCGTCATGGTGACCCAGCGTACGAAGCCCCGCTGGGCTTGGCTACCGCTCAGTAACTGAGCCGCTCGAGCAGACGGCGGCGCAACTGCGTGCAGTACAGGCGTCCGGCAATGCGCGGCTAACTCGGCCCGGCGCCGTAGCGGAGGCCGTCGACGAGGAGTGCGATCATCCGCTGGCTGTACTCGACATCGTCGTTCATGACGGGCTTGCTCAGATGGGCGACCGCGTGCAGCAGGTCCTCGGCGTCGACGTCGGCGCGGATCTCGCCGGCAGCGGCGGCGGCTTCGAGCAGTGACCCGAGGGCGGGGCCAAGCCGCTGCATGAAGTATTCGGGCAGCGCATCGAACGCCGGATCGCCGGAGTAGATGGCCGAGGCGAGCCCTCGTTTGGTCGCGAGGAACTCGGTGTACCGCTGGAGCCACTTCTCCAGGGCCACGACCGGCTCGTGTTCTGCGGCCAGCGTCGGGGCTGCGTCGGCACAGGCATCCACCTCGCGCTGGTACACGGCCTTGACCAGGTCGGAGCGCCGCGGAAAGTGCCGGTACAGGGTGCCGACTCCCACTTTGGCACGGTCGGCGATCTCTCTGGCGGGTGCGTCCACTCCGGACGTGGCGAAGACCGCCTTCGCCGCTTCCAGCAAGGAGTCGATGTTGCGCCGCGCATCGACCCGCAGCCGACGCGGCGCGCGTTCGGGCGCACCGGGATCGGCCGAGCCGACGGTGCTGGTTGCGGAGTTCTCCGTCACATCGCTCCTTCGCCTTGCTTACCGGAACGTTGTTCCGTATAGTTCTGGAAGAACGTTCCGCTTCAGTTCAGAATACGACATCGCCCGTGCGCTTACCACATCCCGACTGGCTGCCAGCGCGTCTTTGTCACCGGCCCTGACCGACGCTGTCTCGGACATGGAAGGAACCACTATGGCCACACACGAGCGGATGGCGGACCCGACGATCATCAGACGCTCACCCGATCCCGAACTCCCAGAGGGGGACGAACAGCGGCCTTCGGTCGCGGCACGGATCCGCGAAATGGGAGTGAGCCGCGTCGGCGCGCTCCTGCTGCTGCTCGGGACCGGCCTCGCGATAGCGTGGGCGAACCTGTTTCAGGGCGCCTACCACGACTTCTGGGAGACGCACCTGACCGTCGGGCTGGGCGACCTGCAACTCGACTTCACGCTCCATGCGCTCGTCAATGACGCCTTCATGGCGCTGTTCTTCTTCACCGTGGGTCTGGAGGTGCGGCGGGAGTTCGCGATCGGCGAGCTCACCAGCTGGTCCAGGGCGGTAGTCCCTGTCGCGGCCGCCAGCGCCGGGCTCGTTGTTCCCAGCGTGCTCTACGTGCTCATCAGTCACGGCTCCGGCCAGGAGCATGCGTGGGGCGTCGTCATCTCGACCGACACCGCGTTTCTGGTCGGTGCCCTCGCCCTCATCGGCCCGAGGGCACCAGGCCGGCTCCGGGTCTTCCTGCTCACACTCGCGGTCGTTGACGACATCGGCGCGTTGAGCATCGTTGCGCTCGTCTACACAGAGAACTTCAACCCGCTTCCCCTGGTGATCGCGGCGGCGGGTCTGACTGGCGTCTACTTCACGAGATATCTGCCCAACGGCCGCGGACCGACCTACGCGACGTTGGCGATCGCGGTGTGGCTCTCGTTCCTCGCGTCCGGGGTGCATCCCACGCTGGCGGGAGTCGCGATCGCGCTGCTCATGCCCGTGTATCACCCCCGGCGTCGCGATGTGGAGTACGCGCTGGAGCTCGCGCGCACGTTCCGGCAGTCGCCCAACTCGGACTACGCTCGAGCGGCGGCGAACAGCCTGCGCGAGTCCATCTCGGTCAACGAGCGGCTCCAGGCAGCCTACGCCCCCTACGTGGCCTTCGTCGTCCTTCCCCTCTTCGCTCTCGCCAATGCGGGCGTGCACGTCAACGGCGAGATCCTGGCGGCGGCGGCACGCTCCCCCGTCACGTGGGCCATCGTCGCAGGCCTCGTCGCCGGGAAGCTGCTGGGCGTCCTCGGGGCGGCCGCCATCGCGCGGTTCCTGCGCATCGGCGAGTTCGGGAGGGGGTTGAGCCTCGACCGGCTCGCTGGTGGCGGCGCCTTGTGCGGCATCGGGTTCACCATCTCGCTGTTCATCGTGGAGCTCGCCATCGACGACCCCGCAGCTCAGAACGAGGCTCGAGTCGGCGTGCTGTCGGCCTCCGTGCTTGCGTGCCTGCTCGCTGCCGTGATCTTCCGGATCTCTGATGCAATGCACCCCGGCGACGACGCCGGACGCACACTGGTCCGCCCGGTCGACCCTTCGCGCGACCACATCTTCGGACCGGTCGACGCGCCGCTGACCATCGTCGAGTACGGCGACTTCCAGTGCGAGTTCTGCTCGAAGGTGTCGGGCACGATCCAGGAGGTCCGGCGCGAGCTAGGCGACCAGGTGCGCTACGTCTGGCGCCACGCGCCGCTCGTCCACTACCACCCGAACGCCGTCGCCGCCGCCGAAGCAGCCGAGGCCGCCGCGTTGCAGGGCGAGTTCGGCGCCTTCCAGCGCAGTCTCTTCGCCGACCAGGAGCATCAACTGCCTGCGGACATCATCCAGCGGGCGCTCGACATCGGGCTCGACGTCGAGCGCTTCGAGAGGGATCTCAGCTCTCCCGAGGTTGCCGGTCGCGTTCGCGACGACATGCTCGACGCCGAGGCGATGGACATCACGGCAGTGCCGACGTTCTTCGTCAACGGCCATCGGCACGTTGGTCCCCACGACGCGCAGTCACTCATCCGTGCGCTGCAGCGCACCGCACCCAGGGAGTCCGCACGTGTCGCCGGCTAGCCCAGTGGCGTCCGAGACGGAGCGCGCTGCCGGAGCTGTCCTACTGGACCGGCACGAGCGTCGCGTCAACCTCGATGGTCACCTCGTCCGCCAGCTTGAGCGCTCCGAAGAATGCGGAGTACGGCTTGATGCCCCACGCGCTCTGCACCACGACCGCGCGTGCCTGAACCCGGCCGTCGTCACCGACGCTCCCTCGCAGAACCACTGGACCGGTCGTCCCCCTGATGGTCAGATCACCCGTGACCGCGAACGATTCCGGTGTACCGGTGACCTCTGTCGAGCGGAGGCTGATCGCCGGATGCTGATCGGCTTGCAGGATCTCGAGGAGGTTCTGCTTGATGGTTGCACGATCCGAGTCGGTGAGCGGCTTGACTCCCCCGGTTCCCTCGCGCACTTCCATCGACCCGACTTCAGCGTCCGCCTTTACCGCCGACCGCGCCGTATCGGAGGTGTTCACCGTCACTTCCCCGTGCCAGCGGGTCACCTCGATGGTCAGATCGTGCCCCGCCCGCGACCCGAGCCCCGTACGACCGGTCTTCACCAGCAGCCGTCCCGACTCAGGGCCCATCTCGTAGGTGCCGTCGGCCAACGCCATGACCTCAGCCTAGGCGTGTTTCGCATCGCGCGCGTGGTGACGGTGCCGGGACGTGCCGGCTCCGGTGGCCCGGCATAACGAAGACGGATCGCGGGTACCCCGGTGAGCGACATGGTCGGCTTCGGAAGGTGAGGCGGAAATGGCGGGCCGGGAACCGTACGAGCTTGGGCTGTACGTCCGTGAACTGCGCCTGTCGTTGCGCAACAATTCCGGGGCGTACGGCTACTCGGTCATGATCACCTGTGTCTTCGCCATGCTCAGCGCCATTATCGCGCCGCCGGGCGCAGGACAGATCGTCGTCTTCTTCCTCGGTGCCATCGCGAGCTTCGCCGTCATAGAGACCCTCGCGACCCGCGGATTCACTCGCGGGCTCGATGACAGGGAGGCCACCAAGGTCATAGCGCTCGGGAGCTCGTTCAACCTCGCGTCGATCGCATCGGCCGTCGGCCTGGCCGCCGCGGTCGGTCACGTCGTACCGACCGGGGCGGCGTGGTTCCTGGGGCCCTTCCTCGGTTCCGTGACCTACCTACTCGTTACCGCGGCCGAAATGAGTGTCGCCCGGCGCGTCCAGGAGGCGCGGCACGTCCAGTGACGTTAGGCCCGTAGCGGCCTGTCACCATACCGAGAATGGTTGCCCACCCGGCACGTTCGGTTGGATCGCCCAACGCAGGTCGCCAAGGACGGCCGGGACGAGGCGGATCGGTACGCCCGGCAGGAGGAAGATGCAGCGGACCGGAGACTGGGACCGCGCAGGCAGGCTTCTGGCCGCCGAGGCAGGGCTGCTTGAGGAGGCGGGAGCAGAGAGATCGTGCACGACATCATCTACGATGAGTTGGTCATGGGCGTCGTGCGCGAGGAGTCGCGGCGCTCCATCCAGGCGATCATCGAGTCCCTGGTAAGTCGCGGCGCGCAGGGGTCATTCTCGGTTGCACGGAGATCGAGCTCCTCATCGGTCCCGGTGACAGCCCGGTGCCTGCCTTCCCGACGACGCGACTGCATGCGACCGCCGCCGTCGACGCTGCGCTGGGCCGTTGAGTGCGGCGCTGGGTGCCGTACCGGTCAATCTGCGGGCCGACGGGCCAGGTTCACTTCACGTCTGAGCGCCCAGGCGTCCGCTACGGGGCCTAGGTGCCCGAGCTTGTCGGGATTGTTCACTGAGCGGATCGTCTGAATCTGACCATCGAGCACGTCAAGCGCCCAGGTGTTCAGCACCTTGCCGTCTCGGTCGCGGATGATCGCGCCCGGCTGGCCGTTCACCTCGCGCGGCTCCACCACCACGCCGAGTCGGGCGAGCAGCGGGAAGGCGGTTGAAAGTACCCGCGCCACCTTCTGGGCGCCGACAACGGCCTTGGCGAACTGGGGGACCTTGCCGCCGCCGTCGCCGACAAGCTGTGCGTCGGCCGCAAGCAGTTCCCGCAGGCTGTCGACGTCCCCTTCCTTCAAGGCGTCGAAGAACCGCGCCGCCAGTTCTTCCCGCTCCCGGCGGTCGGCTTCGAACCGGGGACGTCCTTCGTTCATGTGGCGCCGTGCCCGCGCGGCCAGCTGGCGGCACGCAGCCTCCGACCGCCCCACCGCCGACGCCACCTCGGTGAAGCTGAACCCGAACACCTCCCGCAGCACGAACACCGCCCGCTCGAGCGGACTGAGCCGCTCGAGCAGCAGCAGGGCCGCCATCGACACCGAGTCGGCCAGCTCCGCCGACCGCTCCGGGTCCTCGTACGGATCGGCGAGCAGCGGCTCGGGAAGCCACTGCCCGACGTACTCCTCCCGCCGGACGCGCGCCGAGCGC
>CAZMXH010000117.1:0-9352 GCA_964570165.1 uncultured Actinomycetes bacterium | reverse complement strand
GGCCCCGAGACCACCATCCAGCCGGACCGGAACCCGGCCACGCGGTACGCCTTCGACAGCCCGTTGAACGTCAGGCAGAGCACGTCCGGGGCAACGCGCGCGGCGGGGATGTGCTCGGCGCCGTCGTAGAGCACCTTGTCGTAGATCTCGTCAGACAGCAGGACCAGGCCGTGCGCCCGCGCCAGGTCGGCGATGCCGTCCAGCACGTCGCGGGAGTACACCGCGCCGGTCGGATTGTTCGGGTTGATCACGACGAGTGCCTTCGTCCGTCCCGTGATCTTTGCGGCGATGTCGTCGAGATCCGGGAACCACTCGGCGCCCTCGTCACAGAGGTAGTGCACCGGCGTGCCGCCCGCGAGGCTGACCGCGGCCGTCCACAGCGGATAGTCCGGAGCGGGTATGAGCACCTCGTCGCCGTCGTCGAGCATCGCCTGCATCGCCATCACGATCAACTCGGAGACGCCGTTGCCGAGATACACGTCGTCCACGTCGATGTCGCGCACGCCCAGCGTCTGATGGTGCTGGACTACGGCGCGCCGCGCCGAGAGCAATCCCTTGGAGTCGCAGTAGCCCTGTGCCTGGGGAAGGTTGCGGATGACGTCGGCGAGGATGTCGTCGGGGGCATCGAAACCGAACGGCGCCGGGTTGCCGATGTTCAGCTTGAGGATGCGATGGCCCTCGTCCTCGAGTCGCTTGGCGTGCTCGAGCACTGGCCCGCGGATCTCGTAGCAGACGTTGGTGAGCTTGCGGGACTGCCTGACCTGCATGCCGCACAGGATCTCACTCGCCGGGCCGGAGATGTGGCCGAAGTCCACACACCGACCATGGTTGACTGAGTCAAAGAAATTGGGCCACACTGATGCTGTGAACATGCTCGACGAGCGCGTGGCGCAGGTCCGTGCATTCACCAGGTTCTTCACCGCCGTGATGGGAGTGCTCGACGAGGGGCTGCTGCAATCCCCGTACTCCCTGACCGAGGCCAGGGTGATCTTCGAGCTTGCTCAGGCCGACCGGACCGAGTCGCTCGACGTCCGCACGCGTCTGGGGCTCGACCCGGGCTACCTCAGCCGCATCCTGGCCCGGTTCGAAGCCGACGGACTCGTGGTACGCGAGAGATCGGGAACGGACTCTCGGCGCCAGGTGGTTCGCCTGACTCCGGCCGGCCGGGAGGTGTACGCGATGCTCGACGCCAGGTCGTCGGATCAGGTCCGCGCGCTGCTGGACGGGCTGTCCGAGGACGAGCAAAGCCGCGTACTGGAATCGATGGCGGTGATCCGCTCGGTGCTCGGCGGTCGCCCGCGGTCGCGTTCGTTCGCGCTCCGGCCGCTGCGAGCCGGCGACCTGGGCTGGGTGGTGCAGCGCCACGGCGTGCTGTACGCGCAGGAGTACGGCTGGGACCAGACGTTCGAGGCGCTGGTCGCGCGCATCGTGGCCGACTACGTGGACGGCCGCGACGCCGGCCGGGAGAACGCCTGGATCGCCGAGGTCGACTCGCGCCCGGTGGGCTGCGTGTTCTGCGTCCGTGCGGATGACAAGACCGCGAAGCTCCGGCTGCTGCTGGTCGAGCCCAGCGCGCGCGGCATGGGGATCGGGGCCGCCCTCGTCGACGAGTGCGTCGGGTTCGCCCGCGCGTTGGGGTATGAGCAGCTGACGTTGTGGACGAACGACGTGCTCACCGCCGCCCGGAGAATCTACGAACGCGCCGGCTTCGAGCTGGTCGAGGAGGAGAAGCACCACAGCTTCGGCCATGACCTCGTCGGCCAGTACTGGCGGCTGCAGCTGTGACCGCGGCAGGCGGGCGCAATGGCTGGGCGGCGGGTTTCGCGGGTAGCCTGGTCGAGTGCCAACCGAGGAAGGCGGAGCTCCCGACATCCGGGCATCGGACGCCGAGCGCGATGAGGTTGTCCAGCGGTTGTCCGAGCACGCCGTGACGGGACGGTTGACGCTCGACGAGCTCGAGGAGCGCATCGGCCTGGCGTACGGCGCCACGACGCGTTCCGAGCTGGCGAAGCTCACGGTCGACCTGCCGGCCACGACGCAGCGGTCCGAGAACCGCCGCGAAGCCACCCGGTGGGTCGTGGCGCTGATGGGCGGCGCGGAGAAGAAGGGCCGGTGGCGGATCGGTGATCGGCTGACCGCGGTCGCGGTCATGGGCGGCAGCGATCTGGACCTGCGCCACGCCGAGATCGATGCGGAGGACGTCACGATCGTGGCGGTCGCCGTGATGGGCGGCATGGATATCTACGTGCCGGACACTGTTGAGGTGGAGGTCGGCGGCTTCGCGCTGCTTGGCGGCAACGGCGAACGGGGCAGCACGCGTGCGCCGCGGCCTGGCGCCCCGCGGATCCGCATCCTCGCGTACTCGCTCATGGGTGGCATCGACGTGTGGCGACTGCCCGAAGAAGCCCGGGGCGTTCCGCTCAAGCAGGCCAAGAAGCTCGCGAAGGGTGCCGGCTGACCGGGCGTGTCTCCCCCGTGAGGGCGCGGACGGCTCAGCGCCACGGCCACGTCCGAAACCCGCTAGTAATTGGGTGCTGTGGCAAGCGAGGGTAGAGGCATGCTCGACGCTGAATCCTGCTACCGGGCCGTAAGCAGCCGCGACGCCCGCTTCGACGGCATGGTCTATGTCGGTGTCACCTCGACCGGAATCTACTGCCGTCCGAGTTGCCCCGCCGCCACGCCGAAGCGGGAGAACGTCCGGTTCTTCCGGTCGGCAGCCGAGGCGCAGGGTGCGGGCTTCAGGGCGTGCCGCCGGTGCCGTCCGGACGTCGCGCCCGGCTCGCCGGAATGGAACGTGCGCGCCGATCTGGCCGGCCGTGCGATGCGGCTGATCGCCGACGGCGCCGTCGAGCGCGATGGTGTGCAAGGGCTTGCGGACCGGCTGGGCTACAGCGCGCGACAGGTGCATCGCACGCTGGTCGCAGAGGTCGGGGCCGGACCGCTACGGCTGGCCAGGGCGCAACGGGCGCACACTGCACGCGTCTTGCTCGAAACCACCGACATGCCGGTCACGGAGGTGGCGTTCGCGGCCGGCTTCGCGAGCATCCGGCAGTTCAACGACACCATACGGGCGGTGTTCGCGGCCCGGCCGCGCGAGCTGCGCAGCCGAGCCCGGCGTACACGGCGCAGCGCACCGACTGCGGGCTCGATCGAACTGCGGCTGCCGTACCGGCACCCGGCGGATCTTGGCAGGGTGCTCGCGTTCCTGGCCGTGCGCGCGGTTCCGGGCATCGAAGAGGTCGTCGGCGGCACGTACCGGCGCAGCCTGGTGCTTCCCCACGGCACGGCGATCGCCGAGCTCACACCCGCGGACGGGTTCGTACGCACGACGCTGCGCCTGAGCGACTACCGTGATCTCGCGGCCGCGGTAGCGCGCTGTAGGCGGGTTTTCGATCTCGACGCTGACGCCGCGGCGATCGACGCGGCGCTGGCCGCCGACCCAGTGCTGGCCGCCGAGGTGGCGCGGTCGCCCGGCGGCCGCGTGCCGGGTGTGGTGGACGGGTTCGAGCTAGCCGTGCGGGCGGTTGTCGGCCAGCAGATCTCGGTGGCGGCCGCGCGCGGGCTGGCCGGCCGGCTGGTCGCGGCGCACGGCAAGCCATTGGACGCGCCGGTCGGCGGGGTGACACACGCCTTTCCCGGGCCGGACGTGCTGGCCGCGGTGGACCCTGCGACGTTCCCGATGCCGCGGTCGCGGCAGCGCACACTGCACGAGCTTTCGGCACGCGTCGCGGACGGCAGCATCCGGCTGGACGCGGGCGCAGAGCGGGACGAGACGGAGGTCGCGCTGCTCGCGCTGACAGGCGTCGGGCCGTGGACCGCGGGGTACGTCCGGATGCGGGCGTTGGCCGACCCGGACGTGTTCCTAGCTAGCGATCTCGGAGTGCGGCAGGCGCTGGCGGGCGCTGGTCTGCCCGGTGATGTGCGGCAGGCTGCGGCGCTCGCCGAGCGCTGGCGGCCGTGGCGGTCGTACGCCCTGCTGCGGTTGTGGGGCATGCTGCACCGCGACTCGTCAGGGCCGGACGCGCCGCCGGTGCAGGCGAGCGAGTTGTCAGGCCTGACTGGTAGGAAGAAGTAGGAAGGGGAGAGCGACTGTGGGCAGGAAGCACTGGACCGTCGTCGACAGCCCGATCGGTCCGCTGGTGGTGACGGCCGACGCCGACGGTGTGACCGGCGTGTGGATGGACGCCCCCGCCTGGTGGATCGACGACGGCCCGCCCGGTGCGCGCCGCGACGATGCCGCGCTCGCCGACGTCCGCCGTCAGCTTGAGGAGTACTTCGCCGGCGAGCGACGGGTGTTCGACCTGCCGCTCAACCCGTCCGGCACACCGTTCCAGCTCCGGGTCTGGGCAGCGCTGCGGGAGATTCCGTATGGCGAGGTGCGCAGCTACGGCGACCTGGCGGCCCGGATAGGAAGCCCGGGCTCGGCTCGGGCGGTGGGCCTGGCGAACGGTCGCAACCCCATCCCCGTCATCGTTCCGTGCCACCGGGTCATCGGCGCGTCCGGCGCGCTCACCGGTTACGGCGGCGGGCTGGAGCGCAAGCAGTTCCTGCTGGGCCTCGAGGCTCGGGTGGCGTCGGGCCAGGCCGAGCTGGTCTGAGGACTACGGACGCCGCTGCGGTCGCGCACCTCTACTTGAGCAGGCCCGCGGTGAGACCGGCCTGCACCTTGTTCTGGAAGAGGATGTACACGATCAAGATCGGCAGCAGGGCGATGACCAGCCCCGCGAACAGGGCCGTCCAGTCACCCCGGTAACCCTGGTTGACGGCCAGCAAGGCGATGCCCTGGGCGAGTACCCGGTTGTCACGGTCGTTGATCAACGTTACCGGCAGGATGTACTGGTTCCAGTGGCCCAGGAAGTTGAACAGCGTGAGGCTGACGATGCCCGGCTTGGCCATCGGCAGCATGACCCGGAAGAACAGCGAGAAGTGCGAGCAGCCGTCGACGATGGCCGCCTCCTCGACGGTGTCCGGCAGGGTGCGGAAGAACGCGGTCAGGAAGAAGACCGTGAACGGCAGGGAGAACGCCGCGTACACGATCGCCACGCTGAGGAAGCTGTTCAACCCCAGGAACTGCCCCACCACCGGCAGGTTGCCCGTGTTGCGGACGATGAAGAACAACGGCACCAGGGCCAGGAACACGGGGAAGACCAGGCCGATGACGAAGCCGAAGTAGATCGTCCTGTTGCCGGGGAAGTCGTACCGTGCCAGGACGTAGGCGGCCATCGAGCCGAGCAGCATGGTCAACGTGAGCGACATGCTCACGACGATCACGCTGTTGATGAAGTACTGGCCGAGGTTCGCGTTGGTCCAGGCGCGGGCGAAGTTGTCCCACTGGAGGCCACTCGGCAGGCCGAGCGGGTCGTTGAGGAACTCGCTCTCCCGTTTGAACGAGCTCAGGATCGCCCACAGCAGCGGCAGCGTGGTCACCAACCCCCAGATCAGCAGGAAGCTGCCGTTGATCAGGTTGACCGCGCGCTGGCCGACGCCGACTCCGGGGCGGCGTGGTGTGCCGCGAGGTTCCGGCGGGGCAGGCACCTGGGCGGCTTGCGTCGCGGTCATGACAGCTCCACTCGCTCGCGGCGGGCCAGCCGCATGAACGCGATGGCGATGATCATGGTCAAGACGGTGAGCAGCACGCCGATGGCGGCCGCGTAACCGAACTTGAACTCGGTGAACGCAGCCCGGAACAACGCGACGCCGAGCACGTCGCCCGCTCGCGACGGTCCGCCCTCGATGCCGAGGATGATGTGCACGAGGGCGAAGCCGTCCATGGCCTGGATTGCCAGGTAGACCCAGGCCACCTGGACGGTGTCCCAGACCAGCGGAATTGTGATCTTGCGAAACGTCGTGAACCGGCCGGATCCGTCCAGCAACGCCGCCTCGTAGATGTCGCGCGGGATGGACTGCATGGCCGCCGAGAACAGCACGACGAAGAATCCGGCGAACGACCAGATCATCGCCAGGACGACGACCCAGAATGCGAATCTCGGATCGCCGAGCCAGGGATGCGCGAGCGCTCCGAGCCCGACGAACTCGAGGGTGTTGTTCACGATGCCGCCCGCGACCGTCGGCGCGAACACGTTGGTGAACAGCACGGCGATGATCGGGACGGACAGGATGACGGGGAAGAAGTAGACGACCTTGTAGAACGCCGAGCCGCGCACACCCCTGACACCGCCCCTGCCGCGGCCTCCCACGTTGAGCATCGACGCGAGGAACAGTCCGAGCACGACGGTGACGGCGGGCACGACAACCAGCAGGATGAAGTTGTTCCGCAGGGCGACCCGCAGTTGGCTGTCGTCGAGCAGCCGGGCGAAGTTGTCGAGGCCGATGAACGTCTGGCTGGCCGTCAAGCCGGTCCAGTCGGTCAGCGAGACGTACATCGCCTGCGCGTACGGCGACAGCACGAACAGCGCGTAGATGACCACCGGCGGCAGCAAGAACGCCGCGATGAACGGGTACCTACCCTGCCTCATGTCGAATCCGATCGGCGGCCCGTGCTCGAACCTGTCAGGCCTGACAGCGCCGCCACCCCTGGCCAGCGAGCTGTCCGGCCTGACAACTCGTAGGTGGGGTGGGGCATCGGCACTGTCACAGCCTGACCTGTCTCGAGCGGTCAGCGGTTGAACTTCTGGATGGCGTCATCCTCCCTGATCCGCCGGGCCTCTGCCTCGCAGCCTTCCGCCCACTCCTGCACGCCGATGCGTCCGGCCAGCAGGTCTCCGGTGTGGGCGTCGATGCCCGGGTTGTTCATGGACGGGTACCACTCGTCGAAGATGTAGCCCAGAACGTTGTCGCCGGCCTCGTTCAGCACGGCCTGCGCCGAGGCGAGACCGGGAGCGGAAAGCTCGACGCCCTCGTTCGCCTCGCGGACGGCAGTCAGGCTGGTGACCAGCTCGGTGAAGCCGCGGGCGCCCTCGATCGAGAGCATGGCGCGCATGTACTCCATCCCCGCCTCCGGATGGGGCGCGTCGGCGGGGACGACGTACGGCTCGCCGGCCCGGGCGAGCACGGTCTCCGCCGGCATGGCGGAGTCAGCCGACAGCAGCGGGCCCGGCGTCACGGCGAACTCGAAGTCGGCTGCGAGGCGCTGGTCGGGATCGAGGTCGTGCTCTTCCTGCAGCGCGGGATCCTCGAAGCTGGCCGCGACCTCGTTCTCCAGCCAGGTGCCGCAGCTGACGAAGGCGACCGCACCCTGCGCCCACTGAACCTGCGACTGGATGTGGGTGAGCCCCTCGGTGCCCTCCAGGAAATAGCCTTGCTCTCGCAGGCCGGCGAGCGCGTTCGCCGCTTCGAGCACGGCTTCGTGCTGCCACGCGCCCTCGACCAGGTTGTCGATGTCCCGCAGGATGTCCGGCCCCGCCAGCTTGGCGGCCATGGTGAGCAGCGGCCAGTGCATGTAGCGGGGAGCGTTGGCGCCGGGATAGGCGAACGGAGCGATCCCCGCGGCCTGGATGTCGGCGCAAAGGTCGAGCATCTCCTCCCAGGTCACCGGAGGCGCCCACCCGTTCTGGTCGAACACCGTCTTGTTGTACCAGAGGCCGAAAACGGTGAATGCGTAGTTCAGCACGTACGGGCGGTCGAACGTGCCCTGCTCGATGGTCCCCGGGATCAGCGTGTCGCGTACCGGGACATTGGGGTCGTCCCAGCTTGGCGCGTCGAACAGCGGGGTGAGGTCGGCAAGCTGCCCGTTGGCCACGAGGGTGGCGGTGTCCATCCGCTGCCCGCCGGAGTTGTTGACGAAGTCGGGCGGGTCGCCGGCAACGAACCGGGACTGCAGCGCGGCCGTCACGTCGGCGTCCGCCTCATGGGTGATGGTGATGTCGGGCCATTTCGACGCGAACAGCGGCTGGTGGATCTCCGTGGCGTACTCGTCCCCGAACCCGCCGTCGAAGATGAAGATCTCCACATCGCCTTGCGGATCAACGCCGAGCGGGTTGTCGCCTGTAGCTTCGGTCTCGTCCGGGCTTTGCGGGGCGGCGGCGGGCTCCTCGTCCTCGCCATCGCCGCTGGTGGCGCACGCGGCGAGGAGGGCGCTTCCTGGACCTGCCGCCAGGCCGCTCACTGCCATCCGCTGTAAGAACGTACGCCGCGTGGCGGTACCGCGTTGGTTGCTCGCAGACATTCTCGTAGACATTGCCGTTCCCTCCTGTGTGCTGACTTGTGGTCGTGTTGTGGGTGAGGGTCATTCCTTCGCCGGCGGCGCGCCTCCGCGGTGCCCGCTGACCGCCTCCGCGGTGGCGCGCAGCGCCGTGCTGGTAGTTGCGGATCGTCGCTGTGCGACCGCGACGTAGATCAGGTCCAGTACGACGAGTTGCGGGTGGCGCGCGGCGAGTGCGTCGGGCCGGTAGGTGGTCTCGTGGATTGCGGTCGTCAGCACGATGTCCGCGACCTCGGCCAGGGGCGAGTTGGGGAAGCTGGTCAGTGCGACTGTCGTCGTGCCGTTGTTGCCGGCCGCGGACAGCATCTCGACGGTTTCGTACGTCGCGCCGGAGTGCGACACGGCGATGGCCACGTCATCCGGGCCGAGCAGGACTGCGCTGGTGAGACCGGAGTGGACGTCGCTCCATGACCAGGTGGGGATGCCGATCCGGTGCAGGCACAGTTGCATCTCCCCGGCGACGAGGGCGCTGCCGCCGATGCCGTAGACCTCCACCCGTCCCGCTCTGGCGATCGCGTCGGCCGCCCGGCTGATCTCCGCGAGATCCAAGCCTGCGGCGGTCTCCTGGATCGCCCGGATATCGGCGGTGGTGATCAGGCTCAATACCCGGTCCAGCGAGTCGTCCGGTGAGATCTCGCGGCCGATGTCGATCTCCCAGCCGGCCACTGCGGACGAGCGGCCGGTCTCCTCTGCCATCGCGAGCCGCAAATCCGCATAGCCGGGCAGGCCGAGTGCCCGGCAGAAGCGGGTAACGGTGGCGGCCGAAGTGCCGGTGCGTTCGGCGGTTTCCAGGATCGTGGCGCGGGCGACGACCGCGGGTGCGGACAGCACCTGCTCTCCGACCCGTTGCAGCGCGGCGGGAAGGTCGGGCAGCATCG
The DNA here is from genome assembly GCA_964570165.1 of uncultured Actinomycetes bacterium. Classification (GTDB taxonomy): domain Bacteria; phylum Actinomycetota; class Actinomycetes; order Jiangellales; family Jiangellaceae; genus JBMCTR01. The sequence continues at coordinate 313 of CAZMXH010000117.1, read as the reverse complement.
ACCGGATTCTGGTGAGCACGGACTCCTCGGCGGCTCGCTCTCCCGCGCCATCGGTGGACGCCGGCGTCCCGTCGCGAGTCATGGCCGCTCCTGTCCGTGGGAAGGTCGGCTGGGCATCTGTTCCGTGCACACGCCGCTATTGGGCTTGCGCGAAAATTATTTCTTGGAACGGGCCCTGTCAATACTCGGCCGCCCTCGAGTCGCCCCGATTGATCACGTAGACGACCGGGTTGGGTCCTCTACCAGGGGGGTTGAGCGGGTAGAGGACCCAACCCGGGCGTCTACGGGCTCAATCGGCCACGCCCGCTTGGGC
>CAZMXH010000116.1:0-9376 GCA_964570165.1 uncultured Actinomycetes bacterium | reverse complement strand
CACATTGAACGGCTTGCGCAGGGCCGAAAGCGGTGGGAGGTGGGTCAGCTTGGCGACGCCGTCGGCACGCTGGCATTCTTCGGCGAGCGCGGCCTCGAGCTTCGGGAGCGGTTCTGTGCCCGGCTCGGCCTGCACCCACCGGCGATCTCGTGGCTTACGGCCCGGGACCGCGTCGCCGAGTTCGGCCACGTCATGGCGATGATCGCGGCGACGCTAGGACGGATCGGCAACGAGATCTACACGCTGCAGCGGGCCGAGATCGGCGAGCTGCGGGAGCCGAGCGGCCCCGGCAGCGTCGGCAGCATCACCATGCCCCACAAGCGAAACCCGGAGGTCTCCGAGCACCTCGTCACGCTGTCGCGGCTGGTCCGCGCGAACGCCGGCGTGCTGCTCGAGGCCATGCTCGGCGAGCACGAGCGCGACGGCCGCTCGTGGAAGTCCGAATGGGTGGCGTTCCCCGAGGTCTGCCTGCTCACCGGGGTGAGTGCGGCGCTTGCCCGCGAGGTGCTGGGCGGTCTCGAGGTGGATGCCGCGGCGATGGCCCGCAACCTGGCTGCGACCGGCGGCGACACCGCGTCCGAGCGGCTGCTTGCCGAGCTCGCACCGCGGCTGGGAAAGCACCGCGCCCAGGAGGTGCTACAGCAGGCGATCCTGGAGGGACGGGGGCGCGGCGAACACCTCGCCGACGTGATCGAGCGGCACCTGCCCGCCGAGGCGCGCCCTGCGGATCACGCGCGCATGCTCGCCGAGCCGGACCTCGGCTGCGCACCGGCGATGGTGGATGCGGTCGTCGAGCAGGCCCGCGCGGCCCGGCGGAGCGAGGGGGCCTGAGTGGGCGCGGCGATCACCACGCGGCGGCCGCAGCGCTTCCCCCTCGTCGCGATGCCGACACCGGTCCAGCGCGCTCAACGCCTCGAGGCCGCGCTCGGATCGCCTCCGCTGTACGTCAAGCGCGACGACCTCACCGGCTTCGCGGTCGCCGGCAACAAGGCTCGGAAGCTGGAGCTGCTGATCGCCGATGCCTTGGAACAGGGCGCCGACGTCGTCCTGACCGGTGGCGGCACGGGGTCCAACCACTGCCATGCGACCGCGGCCGCGGCACGCGTCGCGGGCCTGGACTGCGTCCTCGTCTACTACGGTGAGGAGCCCGACGACGAGCCTCCCGGCCTGCGCTTCGCCCGCGGCTTCGGCCCGGAGGTCCGGTTCACGGGTGATCCGCGCCGGGAGTCCGTCGACGAGTGCCTCGACGCGTTCGCCGACCGGCTGCGCGAGTCCGGCCGGCGGCCGTACGTGATACCCCGCGGCGGCGCCACCGCGCTTGGTGCGGCCGCGTACGGGGCTGCGGCCGAGGAGCTTGCCGCGCAGCTGAACGACCTCGGGGTGCGGCCGGCCGTGGTCGTGGTCGCGACCGGCTCCGGCGGCACCCAGGCCGGCCTGGTCGCGGGCACGGTGGCGGTCGGCGCCCCGTGGCGCGTGATCGGCGCGTCGGTGAGCCGTCCGGTCGACGAGTGCCGCGAGCGAGTGCTGCGGCTCGCGCGGGAGGCCGCGGGCGTGTACGGCTGGCCCGCGGCGAGCGGCGGGGACATCGATGTGCGGGACGCTCGCCACCCGGGATACGGGGTTCCCTCCGCCGCCGGCCGGGACGCCGCGCTGCTCGCGGCACGTCGGGAGGGCCTGCTGCTCGACCCGGTGTTCACCGCCAAGGCGATGGCGGAGACCATCCGGCTCTTGTCGGAGGGTGTCGAGGGCACGGCCGGCGGCGCGGGCATGGCAGGCATCGACGGCCCGGTCGTGTTCTGGCACACCGGAGGGTTGCTCGCGGCGCTGGGAGAAGCACTGCGGCCGGCCAGTGAGCCCACCGTTGAGACCGGTCGCGAGGCCCGTCACGAACCGGCGGAGAGCATGGGAGGACCGCATGACCAACCGTGAGGCCGGGCCGTCCCGGCAGCCGCCTGCACCCGAGTTGGTGGCGGCCGGCTTCGCTTTCGAGGTGGCCGAGGCGCCGCTGCTGCACCGCCCGCTGGGCCTTGCGGACCTTGCCCACGTGCTGGCGCTGCGGGAGGCGGGCATTGTGCCCGAGAAGGCGGCCCGGCGGCTGCTGGGCGTGCTGCTCGACGCCTACGACCAACCGGCCGAGGAGTTCCCGTACGACCCGGAGTTCGGCGAGATCTACAACTGCCGCGAGCGACACGTCGTGGACCGGCTCGGCGACGACGCCGGCTGGCTGCACGCCGGCCGGCCCCGCCGCGAGGCGGCCCGGGTCGCGCTGCGGCTGCTGCTGCGGCGCCAGGTGGCCGAGTTGCTGATCGACATCACCGAGTTCGTGCACGCCGTGTGCGCCCAGGCCACCCGGCACGCCGAGACGCTGCTGCCGGACCAGACGTACCTTCAGCACGCGCAGCCGTCCACGTTCGGCCACTACATCCTGCACTTCGCCTACCCGGCACTGCGCTCGGGCGAACGGCTCGGCAGGCTTCTCGAGTGGATCAACGAGAGCCCCGGCGGCGCGGGGTGCGTCCACGGAAGCCGGTTGGACATCAGCCGCGAGCGGCTCGCCGACCTTCTCGGCTTCGGCGGGGTCATCGAGCACACCCGAGACGCGATGTGGCAGACCGACGGCTTCGTGGATCTCGTGTCCACCGCGACAACGCTGGTCGAGAACCTCAGCAGGCTCGCCGAAGACCTGGAGATCTGGGACAGCCAGGAGTTCGACTTCGTCGCGCTCGCGGGACCCTACACCCGTGCGAGCGTGCTGATGCCGCAGAAGCGCAACCCGTACAGCCTCGGCGTGGTCCGGGGCAGCGCGGGCCTGCTGATCGGCCGGCTGACCGGTCTGCTCGCGGTGGGCAAGACGCCGTCCGCGCGCAGCGATGCGCTGATCTTCCTGTACGGCGAGACACCGCGCGCGCTCGACGTCGCGGCCCGCGCGACGCGTCTGATGCGCGGCGTCGTCACGACGCTGGAGGTGAACGCCGAGCGTATGGCCGCCGCGCTGCTCGACGGCTTCTCGCAGGCCACTGACCTCGCGGAGTACGTGATGGAAAGATGCCGGATCGACTACCGCACGGCATACCACGTCGTCGGCGACACCGTCCGGCGCGCCAGCCGCGACGGCCTGCGAGGGATCGACATCACCGCGAGCATGCTCGACGACGCCGCCAAGGAACGGCTCGGCCACGGCCTCGGGCTGAGCGACGACGGGCTCGCCGAGGTGCTGGACCCAGAGGCCATCGTCCGCAGCCGGACCGTCGACGGCGGTGCGGCGCCGGACACCGTTCGCGCGATGGCCGATCGCTGCGCCCGCGAGGCCGACCGAATCGCCGATCAGGCCCGGCAGGCCACGGGAGGCTACGACCAGGCAGAGAACGCGCTGGTGGCTGCTGCTCAGGAGGTCAGCCTTGGCTGATGACCACCTCGTCGCCGACCGCGACCTCCAGCCGAGGCGGCCGGCGCAACGTGTTGGACACGTAGCAAACCGCGAAAGCGCGCTCGAGGAGCGCGGGAAGATCGTCGACCTCGTCCCCCAGCCGTACGTCCATCCGCAGTCTCTTGAACCGCGGGCCCTCATACTCCCCGGACACGGTCACCTCGAGGCTGCCCAACTCGGTCCCGCGCTTTTTCGCTACGTGGTACACCGCCATGCAGTAGCAGGACGCGAGGGACGCAAGGAACACCTCCGTCGGCATGGGACCTGTGTCGTCCCCTCCGGCCGAGGGGGGCTCGTCAGTGGGCACGTCGAAGTGACGGGCACGCACGGTGCAGCGGTATCCGCCCTCCCACACGGCGACGACTTCCCTCATCCTGGAACCCTAACCGGTGAGCCGAGAGCCCACGGGAGATGCGCATGAACGTGACACACGGCACCAAGCCGGACAAGCCGCCACGGGCGACGCTCCCGGAGCACGCCTCGGTCGTCAACGTTGGCCTGGCCATGTTCGCCGAGGCGCTGCGGGCGCAGGACGCCCGCGTCGCCGACGTCGACTGGCGGATCCCGGCGGGGGGCGACGAGTCTCTCGTCCGGGCTCTGACCCGGCTCTACGGGCCGGCCGCGATGACCGCTGACGAGGCCAACCGGGAGGCAGTGCGGCGGCTGGACGAGGCCACTCCCTCCCTCGTGGCTATCCGGCCCGCGAGAGACGTCGTGCCAGGCCTGGGCGAGCGCACGGTGCTGCATCCCGGTCCGCCGTTGGATTGGGAGCAGTTCTGCGACCCGCTTCGTCGCTCGGTGCTGGCCACTGTGGTCACCGAGGGCTGGGCCGCAAACCCCGACGGCGCGGCGCGCCTCGTGGCCAACGGGAACGTGGACCTGGCGCCGGCCAACGACGCGTCCGCCGCGCTGCCGATGGCAACGACGCTCGGCCCGTCCGCACCGGTGCTCGTCGTCGAGAACGAGCAGGGCGGCAACACGGCCTACACGCCGTTGAACCAGGGCCCCGGCCAGCGGCAGTGGCTGGGGGTGAACAGCGACGAGTCGATCCGGCACCTGCGGTGGCTGCGCGACGTCGCGGGCCCGCTGCTCGGTGCGGCGGTGTCCGAGGGCGAGCCGATCGACCTCTTCTCGATCGCCGCACAGGGCGTCCAGATGGGCGACGACATCCACATGCGGCTGCAGGCCAGCACGAACCTGCTCATCCGCACCCTGCTTCCCCGGCTCGCTGCGCTGGACGACCCGCGGCGCGTCGAGCTCGCGCAGTACCTGTCGGAGAACTACCTGTTCTTCCTCAACCCCGCCATCGCGGCTGCCAAGGCGACGACCGACTGGGCGGCCGAGGTGCCCGGGGCGACGGTCGTCACCGGGATGGCGCGCAACGGCACGACCTTCGGCATTCGGCTCGCGGCCACCGGCGACCGCTGGTTCACCGCGCCTGCGCCGCCCGTCGAGGACGCCCTCTACAGGGGTGACTTCGGGCCGGACGACGCCGCGCCGGACATCGGGGACAGCGCGATCATTGAGCTGGTCGGGCTCGGTGGCGCCGCGGCGGCCGCCTCGCCGGCTGTGGCCGGCTTCGTCGGCGGGCGCATGAGCGACGCCGTGGAGCGAACGCGAGAGGTCGGGCGCATCTGCCTGGCCCGGAGCTCCCGGTTCAAGATTCCGCAGCTGGACTTCGCGGGCACCCCGCTAGGCATCGACGTGCGCAAGGTGGTCGAGCTCGAGGCCGTCCCGGCGATCACGACCGGCATCCTCGACGTGTCCGAGGGACGCGGTCAGGTCGGCGCCGGGTTGGCCCGCGCGCCGCTCGAGTGCTTCCAGCAGGCCGTGACGGCCCTGAGCGAACTGCTCCCCTGAGGCCGCAACCGCCGGCCACGTTCCGCGCGCTCGTGGCCGAGCCCGTTTGTGCCCTTTTTCCGCGTGTCGCTGCCGCGAGCGGCGCGGTCGGTGGACCATACTGGGAAATACGGCTGAGGCCCCTCCATGTATGAGATGGAGGGGCCTCGCCTGGTTCTCCCGCGCCGTTGATCCGGTTTTCCGGGTCGCCCCGGCCTCGCGGAAAAACGACTTCGGTAGAACCTGTCACTGATGGCGGCAACCGTCCATAGGCTTCGGATAAACCGAGACCACAGACCCGGAAGCGGACTTCCGGATTCGGCACCGCCGCCATAAGCGACAGACACATTCCTACGCCCATCGGCCGCATTACGCAACCCGTAGCGGGACCCGTTTACATGATTCTTTCTTCGAGCCGAGACTTTTCCACAGAAACCTCGAGTTATCCAGAGATCATGGTGCTATTGTCCACCGACTAGTCCACAGGCGGCCAGATGAGGCACTATCGAGGGAGGAGACGAACGGAGGCGAACGGCCGTGAGCACAGCAGTCATCGTGGACGTGGTCAGGACGGCGTCCGGCAAGGGCAAGCCCGGCGGGCGGCTTTCCGGAGTGCACCCCGCCGACCTGCTCTCCCGGGTCCTGCGCTCGCTGGTCGACCGTAGCGGCATCGACCCTGTCCTGATCGACGACGTGATCGGCGGTTGCGTGTCCCAGGCGGGCGAGCAGACGTACAACATCACCAGGAACGCAGTCCTCGGCGCCGGGTGGCCGGAGAGCATCCCGGCGACCACCATCGACCGGCAGTGCGGCTCGAGCCAGCAAGCGGTGCACTTCGCCGCGCAGGGAGTCCTCGCCGGAGCCTACGACGTTGTGGTCGCTTGCGGGGTTGAGTCCATGAGCCGCGTCCCGATGGGCTCGAGCACCCAGGGCGCGGACCCGTTCGGCCCCGGCGTGCGTGCTCGGTATCCGGACGGCCTCGTACCCCAGGGGATCTCCGCCGAGCTCATCGCCGACAGGTGGGGGCTCGACCGGGAGGTGCTGGACGAGTACTCGGCCGAGTCTCACCGGCGTGCTGCGGCCGCCGCGGCGTCCGGGGCGTTCGATAGCGAGATCGTCCCCATCGTGCTCGACGACGGCACCGAGCACACGGTCGACGAGACCGTCCGGCCCGGTACGACGCCCGAGGCGCTGGCCGGGCTGCAGCCGTCGTTCCGCAACCCGGAGTCGGCCGCGCGGTTCCCCGACCTGGACTGGAAGATCACGGCCGGCTCGTCGTCGCCGCTCAGTGATGGGGCATCGGCCGCGCTGATCATGAGTGAGGAGAAGGCAACGGCCCTTGGCCTGCGACCGCGTGCCCGCTTCCACAGCTTCGCGGTCACCGGCAGTGACCCGGTGCTGATGCTCACGGGCGTACTGCCGGCCACCCGCCGGATCCTCGACAAGGCGGGCCTGACCATCGACGACATCGATGCGTACGAAGTGAACGAGGCATTCGCCCCGGTGCCGCTGGTCTGGCTGCGGGAGATCGGGGGCGACCCGGCGCGTCTCAACCCGCGCGGCGGCGCGATCGCCCTAGGGCACCCGCTGGGCGCGTCCGGCACCAAGCTGCTGGCCACACTGGTCAACCAACTCGAGGCGAGCGGCGGCCGCTACGGCCTGCAGACGATGTGCGAGGGCGGCGGCATGGCCAACGCGACGCTCATCGAGCGGGTGTGACCAGGACGGGCCCAACGTGACAACCATCACGAGAACATACACTTGACAATGCACGTGCACGCGGGACCAGACTAGGGACCCGTGGCACCGCAGCAGCAGGTCGCGCAGTTCGACCTCGGAGGCGACACAAGCTGGGACCTCTCGCATCCGGCCGTGATGTCGATCGCTCCGGACGGCCTCCTCGCCGACGTCCAGTTGCCCACGCTCCGGCACTTCCTCTGGCATGAACTGCCTCTGCACTGGGCCGGAGATCTCGAGTTCCGCCTCGCCGTCGCCGCCGAACTCGGGGAGCGCTTCGCCGCCGAGGGAATGACCGACCACGCTGAACTCTGTGTGTCCGCCCAGACCGAAGAGATCATCTGGACCTACGCCACCGCCGGGCACGGCGCCGGCCTTGCCGCCTACCGGCAGGCCATCCTCGATTCCTCTGCCCACAGCGTCATCTGAGACGCGTCATCCAAGAAGCGTCATCGAGATTGGCCGCGCCGAACGCGGCCTGTGATGACGAAGGCCCCTCCACGTATGAGATGGAGGGGCCTCGCCCGGTCCTGCATCGCCTACCTCGGCCCGATTGCTCGGGGAGTTCGGCTCCGCAAGCCCTCGCCACAGAACCGAGTGCCAATGCGTCAACACCGGCGAACCAGTGTTTCGGCTCTCCAAAGCTGATGCTTCGGAACTCTGGCCTCCTTTTCCGGTGGCGTGAGTAGTTTCTATCCCATCCCCCGCAATCACGCAAGCCGAAAGCCGGCCATTTTCCATGATTTTCTTTGGCATTCCTTTCTATCCACAACTGGCCACTAGTTACACACAGATCACCGGGGTTTTCCACCGAACCTTCCACCGGTTTGTCCACAACGAGATCGCATTGATAGCTACAAGGGTCAATGGGAGGCAATGATCATGGGATGAGAACGGCGGCACCCGTGACCCTGCCCTCGGCGAGGTCCGCGAGGGCTCGGGCGCCAGCGTCGAGCGGGTATGGCGTGGTCGTGACCGTCAGCCGGTACTTGCCGGCGAAGTCCATGAGCTCCCTGCCGTCCTCCCTGGTGTTCGCCGTGACGCTGCGCAGCCGCCGCTCGTAGAACAGGTGCCGCTCGTACGCCAGCGGCGGCACGTCCGTGAGGTAGACGCCCGCGATCGCGAGGGTCCCCCCACGGTCGAGCGCCTCCAGGGCGGGCGGCACGAGATCGCCGGCCGGCGCGAACAGTATCGCCGCATCAAGCGGCTCCGGCGGCCGCTCCGACACCGGCCCGGCGGAGCGGGCCCCTAGCTCGAGCGCAAGCGCCTGTGCGGCGGCACTGCGCGTCACAACGTGGACGGTAGCGCCCTGCGCGATCGCGACCTGCGCCGCCAGGTGGGCGCTCGCCCCGAAACCGTAGATGCCCAGCCGTCCACTGGGCGGCACCGCGGCCAGCTTCAGCGCCCGGTAGCCGATGATCCCTGCGCACAGCAGCGGCGCCAGCTCGGCGTCCGAGTAGCCCTCGGGAAGGCGGTAGGCGTAGTCCGCCGGGCAGGTCGCGTACTCCGCGTAGCCGCCGTCCTCGTCCCAGCCCGTGTAGCGCGACCGTGGGCACAGGTTCTCCGCGCCCCGCCGGCAGTAGCGGCACGTGCCACACGTGTACCGCAGCCACGCGATGCCTACGCGGTCGCCACTCTCGAACTCGCCCGCCGGCCGCAGTACCTCGCCGACCACCTCGTGGCCGGGCACGACGCCGGGCCGGTGCACGGGAAGGTCACCCTCCGCCACGTGCAGGTCCGTCCGGCACACGCCGCAGGCCAGCACCCGGACCAGCAGTTCGCCGGCGCCCGGCGAGGGCACGTCCGTTCGCGTCCACCGCAGCGGGCCGGTCGCCAGCGGGCCCGGCCGGTCCACACGCCAGCACCACATGGCTGCAGCCTGCCCCGGAAGGCTGGTCGAGTGCTACTCGATACCGCGGCGCCGCAGGATCTCCTCGATCTCGGCCATCTCGTCGTCGATGGCCTTCTCGGCGCGTCCCTTGCCGCTCTCCACGGCGCCGCGCGGCTTGGGCTGCTCGCTCTCGACAGCCGGACGGCCCTTGCCGCGGCCCTCCAGGCGCTGGCCGACGGCGAACATCACGCCAGCGATGGCAAGGGCGATCACTCCGAGCCACGCCAGCGGGCTGAGCACGATGCCCGCCAGGAAGCCGACGACGCCGATCGCCGAGGCGCCCATGAGGAGGAAGCCGGCCGCAGCCATCTGGAGCGACCCGGACCAGCCCTTGGCCCGCGCCTGCTTGACGGCCAGCGCGACCAGACCGGCGCCGCCCACGGCGACGGCGATCTCGATCAGGTCGGTCAACATGCTTCCAGGCTACGTCACCGACCCACCCCCCGTGGGCGGGGGGGGTGGGGGGGGGGGGGGGTGTCGGG
>CAZMXH010000115.1:0-9415 GCA_964570165.1 uncultured Actinomycetes bacterium | reverse complement strand
CCAGAACCACTGGACGACGAAGACTCGGTCGAGCCGCCAGTGCCCTTGGTCGTCCGCTTGGCGGTGGTCTTCTTCGCCGCCGTCTTTCTGGTCGTCGGCTTGGTAGCCGACTTCTTCGCGGCGGTCTTCTTCGCCGGCCCTGTCCTTGAGGCGCTGGTGCTCGCCGTCGTGCTGTTGGACGCGGTGCCGGTGGCGGCCGACGACGTCGTCCGCTGGGACGGTTCGGCCTGCGCCGTACTCGCGGCCTGCTCCGCCTGGCTCTCACCGGACTTCGGAGCTGCCGTCGCGGGCTTGGCCTCGGCCTCATCGGCAGGGCTGGGAATCCACGGCGCGGCGGACGGGTCGTAGGTCATCCATTGCTCTTCGCTCCCACGGCGGCGGAGGAAGGCCGCGGCGGCCGCTCCTGCAGCGGCGAACCCGCCGAGCACGACGGCCAGCCGCCGGCGTCGCCGCTTCTTCCGGGGGGCCTCGACCGAGGCGTGGGCCCGCTGCGATACATCCAGGGCCCGCTCGGACACCTTCTCTGCTCCCGCGGCTATGGCGTCGGCGACGCGTGGCACGACGTCTTCGAGCATCCGCTCCTTGGCGCTGGCCGCGGCCGGCCGCACCCGCTGCCGAGCGGCCTCAACCGCTGGTAGCGCACGCTCGGCGGCGGACTCCATCACCGGAGCAAGCTTCTCGCGGGCGCGCTCGATGCGCGGACCCGCCGCCTCGCGGGCAGTGGTGGCGTAGGGCCTGATGCGCTCGGCAAGCTCGTTGACCCCCTCGACACCCACTTCGCCCGCCTTGCGGGCAGCCAGTCTCGCCGCCTCGCGGGCATTAGTCGCGGCGTCCCGTGCCGTCTGGGCCGCCTCCCGGGCAGAGCGCGCCGCCTCCTCTGCTCGGATGCGGCTGCTGCGCCGCCGAAGTCTGCCGCGCATATTAGAGAACATGAACACCTGGGCCTCCTTGCTCACTCATCCTTGTTCACTCACCACTGGGCCCTACCCGGTACGTCTCCCGATCATGCCGCGTTCGGGCCATGCTGCCTAGCGGACTGCCAACATGGGAGGATGACGGCACCGAATAACCGTCTCACGATGCGAGGACTTGTCGTGGCCGAAGAGCTGTACGCCACACTGAATACCAATCGCGGTGCCATCACGGTCCAACTGTTCCAGAACCACGCGCCGAATACTGTGCGGAACTTCGTTAGCCTGGCGGACGGATCGCGTGAATGGATGGATCCTGCGTCGGGGGCCCGCACGACGGCCAGACTTTACGACGGCACGGTGTTCCATCGGGTGATCTCGGGGTTCATGATCCAGGGAGGTGATCCGCTGGGAACCGGCCGCGGTGGCCCGGGCTACACCTTCTCCGACGAGTTCCATCCCAAGCTCGCGTTTGACCGGCCCTACCTGCTGGCCATGGCCAACGCCGGTCCGGGCACTAACGGTTCGCAGTTTTTCATCACCGTCGCGCCGCAGCCGCATCTCAACCGCCGCCACACCATCTTCGGCGAGGTCGCGGACGCACAGAGCCGGGCAGTGGTGGACACGATCGCGAACACCGAGACGGACCGAGGTGACCGACCACTGGACCCCGTGGTCGTCGAGTCGGTGTCGATCCAGCGCGTTCCGGGCTAGCCCGGCACGATGAGCCGCACACCGGAGCAAGTCCCGGGGCCGGACACCCCTGCGTGCTACCGCCATCCGAATCGCGAGACGTACATCCGGTGCGCACGATGCAACCGGCCGATCTGCCCGGACTGCATGATCAGCGCACCGGTCGGGTTCCACTGCCCGGAGTGCGTCCGTATCGGCAACAAGGCCGGACGGCAGCCGACCACCGCGCTCGGCGGCAAGATCCACGAACGCCGTGACCTCGTCACCAAGGTGCTGATCGCTGCGAACGCCATCATCTGGCTGGTCGGCGCGCTCCCGGACGGTTCGGCGGTGCGCGAGCGGTTCGCGCTCGCCACGCTGGTCCGGTTTCCCGGCGGCCCGATCGAAGGCGTCCTCGTCGGCGAGTGGTACCGCATGATTACCGCCGCGTTCCTGCACTCCGGCTTCTTCCACATAGCTCTGAACATGCTCGCCTTGTGGATACTCGGCTCGATCCTGGAGCCGGTCCTGGGGCGCTGGCGGTTCCTCACGCTGTACGTGCTGTCAGCGTTGGGCGGAAGTGCTGTGTCGCTGCTCGGACTTGGGCCTGGTCAGATCGGTGTCGGGGCGTCGGGTGCCGTTTTCGGCCTGTTCGGGGCGCTGTTCGTGGTGGCCCGCCGGTTCGGCAGGGACGTGTCGGCCGTTGTCGTGATCATCGCCATTAATGCGGTGATCAGTTTCACCGTCCCGAGCATCGACTGGCGAGCGCACCTGGGTGGACTGATCACGGGTGCGCTGCTCGCGCTGGCGTTCGTGCACGCTCCGCGCGGCCACAGGACCATCTACGGCGTGCTGGCGGCGATGCTGCTGACGGCTGTGATCGTCGCCGTCGTAGCGGTCTTCGTAGCGTGATCCGGGCAACGGGGACGAGAGTTATCCACAGACATTATCCACAGTGGGGACGAATTACAGTGCTGTAAGCACGGCGGTGGTTCAATGACCGCGAGCGGCTACCTCCATTGCGTCGCGACCACGAACCCCGCGGTGATCAGCCCCATTCCGATTACCAGGTTCCAACCACCGAGGTCTCCGATGACGGGGATGTACTCGCCGGCGACGTAGAAGATCACTATCCACGCCAAGCCGAGCAATAGCAGAGCCACCATGGTCGGCGCGACCCACGGCGCGGAGGCACCCGCTCGGCGGTTGGGATCAGGCGGTGTGAAGTCGTCTTTCGAGCGGCGACGCGAACGTGGCACGGTGCTGTCCCCTTCCCTGTAAGGTTGCCCGGGCGACAAGTGTAGGTTGTTCGAAGGGTCGGGCATATCCGCGTCCGTACCCGTGATCAACCGTGCGCCCGGAGGTGAGTCGTGCCCCAGCCGTGGCGTTACGCGGGACCCGTGGCGGTGGCGGCCTGCGGCCTGCTTCTGGTGACCAGTGCGCGGGCGGCCGATGGCGAGGACATCCGCGGCAGCGATCACGCCGAGCTTAGCGATCTGGTGGCTGCTGCCGAGCGGCGGGCCGAGACGCTGAGCGAGCGGGCCGCCGAGCTAAGCGAGGAGATCGAGGCTCTGACCGAAGAGCGGGTCCCCGAGTCGGCTGCCGCGGAAGACCGGCTCGACGATCTCCGAGAGGCCGCCGGCCTGACGCCGGTCACAGGTCCTGGCCTCCGCGTCGTCTTGGACGACGCGGACCCTCCCGAGGACGCGACGGACAGAGAGAACTACATCGTCCACCAGCAGGATCTCGAGGGCGTGATGAACGCCATGTGGGCAGGTGGGGCCGAGGCCATGATGGTGATGGACCAGCGGATCATCTCGACAAGCTCCGTACGGTGTATCGGCCCCGTGCTGCACCTGCAGGGTCGGCAGTACGCGCCGCCGTACGAGATCGCCGCGATCGGCGATGTCGACGCGATGCTCGCCGCGCTGGACTCCTCGAAGGAGGTCGAAGACTACCGCTGGTGGGTGGAGCAGATCGGTCTCGGTTTCGAGTTGACCGAGGAGGAGGAGATCACCATGCCGGCCTACGAGGGATCGGTGGGCGTGTCGGGGGAGACCGCGGGATGAGCACCGCGCGGGTGCTTGTCGTCGACAACTACGACAGCTTCGTGTTCAACCTGGTTCAGTACCTGGCTCAGCTCGGCGCCGAGTGCGACGTGATCCGTAACGACGAGATCAAGACCGACGACGCGCTGCGCTACGACGGCATCCTGCTCTCGCCGGGTCCGGGCACGCCCGAACGCGCCGGCGGGTGCGTCGACCTGATCCGGGAGGCTGCGGGCCGCGTCCCGGTATTCGGCGTGTGCCTCGGCCTGCAGGCCATCGCGGTGGCGTACGGCGGACGGGTTGGCCGTGCCCCTGAGTTGCTGCACGGCAAGACGAGCGAGGTCCTGCACGACGGCCGCGGAGTGCTCGCCGGTGTGCCCAGCCCGTTCACCGCCACCCGCTACCACTCGCTGGCCGTGGAGCCGGCCTCCACTCCCGCCGAGCTCGAGATCACGGGCACCACACCGAGCGGTGTGATCATGGCGATGCGGCACCGCTCGGTGGCGGTCGAGGGCGTGCAGTTCCACCCCGAGTCGGTGCTGACCGAAGGCGGCCACCGCATGCTCGCCAATTGGCTAAGCGTGTGCGGCGACACGGGAGCGGTCGAGCGCTCGGCCGGCCTCGCCCCCGTGGTCAGCCGCGGGCCCGACTCGCTCGACCCGTCGCTGCCGTAGCCGGCTCCTTGATCAGGGTGACACTGGTGACTGCCTGACCTCACCAGAGTCACCCCGATCATCGCAGCGGACTAGGGACCGGGCGTGTCGCCGTCCTCGCCGTTACCGGGGCAGCCGTCGTGGCTTGCTACGGCAATCCGCACGGTACTGCCGCGGGGCTGCTCTGATCCGGCCGGAGGATCCTGGTTGAAGACGATGCCTTCTTCGGCCTCGCAGTTCTGCACGTTCTCGGTGTCGACGTCGAAGCCGGCTTGCTCCTCGAGGATGTTCCGGGCCTCGCCCTCGTCATAGCCCTGCGTCGACACGTCGGGAACCGGCACGAGCTCTTGGCCGGTCGACACGATGATCGTAACGGTGCTGCCCGGTTCGACGGTCGTGCCGCCGCGGGGATCCGTTTGGATGACGCGGCCCTCCTCGACGTTGGGGTCGCTCTGCTCGCGTTCGTTGACCTCGAATCCCTCGTCCACCAGAAGGTCACGCGCATCGTCGCGGCTCTGGCCAACCACGTCGGGGACGACGACCTCCTCCGGCGCCCGGCCGACGGTGAGGTTGACCTCGGTACCAGGTTCGACCTCCTCGTTGGCCGAGGGGCTCTGCGACAAGACAATCCCGTGCTCGTCCTCGTTGTCGGTCTCCTCGAAGTCGACCGTGCCCACCACGAGGTCCGCGTCCTCGATGATCGCTTCAGCGTCGTCCTGAGTCTCGCCCTCGACGTCAGGCACCGGAATCAGGTCGGGAGCGATGCCGATGGTGAGTATGACCTCCGTCCCTTCCTCGACGTCGGTCATCGGCTCCGGGTCCTGAGCGAGAACGGTGCCGACCTCCTCCTCGTTCTCGGTGACCTGGGTCTCGATCGGTCCGACGACGAGGCCGAGTTCGGTGAGTTGCTGCTCGGCCTGCTCCTGGGTCTGACCGATCAAGTTCGGCACGCCGACGAGGGTCGGCTGGTCGTCACCCCGGAAGGCCAGGTAGCCGATCACGGCGGCGACGGCGAGGATGGCGAGGGCGGCGGCGATGAGCGCCCCCCAGCTCATCCCACGCCGCTCCGGCTCTTCCTCCTCCGGGTAGTAGTCCTCCTCGGCCTGGTCGTACATCGACGTGGCAGCGGGCCCGTACGCGGTGTCGGCGTACCCGCCGCCGGCGATCAACTGGGTGGACGCTGTCGCGTCCGCGGCAACCGGGATGCCCGCGGCGCACCGCTCGAGGTCCGCGCGCATCTCGTAGGCGCTCTGGTATCGGTCGAGGCGGTCCTTGGCAAGTGCCTTGAGCACGATCGCGTCGAGGTCGCGCGGGATCGACGGGTCGAGCGACGAGGGCGGCGTTGGCATCTCCCGCACGTGGGACACCGCAACTGAGACCAGCGAGTCGCCGACGAACGGTGGACGGCCGGTAAGCAACTCGTACAGTACGCAGCCGGTGGCGTAAAGATCGCTGCGGGCGTCCGCGGCCTCGCCCCGCGCCTGCTCCGGCGAGATGTACTGCGCGGTACCGACGACGGCGGCCGTCTGGGTGAGGGTGGCACCCGTCTCCGCTAACGAGCGGGCGATGCCGAAATCCATGACCTTGACATCACCAGACGTCGTGATCATGACGTTGCCCGGCTTGATATCGCGGTGGACGATACCGGCTCTGTGGCTGTACTCGAGAGCGTCGAGCACTCCGGCCGCGACCTCGATGGACCTTTCGGGCGTGAACCGCACCCGCTCCTGGACCAGTTCGCGGAGGGTGCGGCCCTCGACGTACTCCATCACAATGTACGGAATGCGGTGGCCGTCGAACTCGTCCTCGCCCGTGTCGTATACGGCGACGATGTTGCGGTGGTTCAAAGATGCCGCCGACTGCGCCTCCCGGCGGAACCGAGCTTGGAAGGTCGAGTCCGTGGCGTGGTCGATGCGGAGCATCTTGATCGCCACTACCCGGCCCAGACGGTGGTCACGGCCCCGGCGTACCTCGGCCATGCCGCCACGACCGAGGACCTCACCCAACTCGTAGCGGTCTCCGAGGAGTCGTGGCTCGCTCATCAGTTGCCCCTTCTGAGAATATGCTCGAAGCGCACGGTACCCGTATCGGCCGCCGGTGCGCTCACCGCGTCACTGTTACCCATTCCAGAGCACGGCCAGCACGGCGATCAGCACGATAATCACGCCTACCCATCCAATTCGCATCAGGCGCAACCCACGCCACGCCGCGTGAGCCGCCCCGTTCAGTTCCGGGGCTGCCGCCTCCCACCCGGTACGGACGGCGTCCGCGAGGCGCCGATTCAGCACGAGTGCGCGCCGCGCGGCGGCAGTGAGCCGTCGGCGGACCTCCGCGAACCCGGCCGCAGGATCCGGCAGGTTCGGAATCGGCACACTGCCCCGGTGAAGCTGGCGCATGTCGGCACGCGGTGGCCGTTCGACGCGTGTCTCGTGATCGGCGATTGGGCAGGCCCGAGGCACGAAGGTCGCGGCCGCCTTCACGCGGGTGGCGAACTCCTTCGCCCCGGGACGGTTCTCCGGCTCCTTGGCCAGCGCGTTGGCCACGAGGGCGCGTAACGGCCCAGGAACCGTGATCGGCAACGACGGAGGCGTCCGGTCGATATGTGCGCGCGCGACCTCGATCGCGTTACCGCCGTCGAACGGCCGGGTTCCGGCCAGGCACTCGTACAGCACCACGGCCAGCGTGTAGACATCGCTCGCGCTTGTCGCGATCTTGCCGCGAACCTGCTCTGGCGAGAGGTACGCCGGCGTCCCGACCACCTGTCCGGCCATGGTGAGGCGGGCAAGGTCGTCGGCACGCGCGATCCCGAAGTCGGTGACCTTGACGACGTCGTCCACGCCGACCAGCAGGTTCCGCGGGGTGAGGTCCCGATGGACGATGCCCACGCAGTGCGCGGCATGCGCTGCCTCGGCCGCCTGCGCCACGATGGCTGCCGCACGTGCGGGGTGAAGTGGGCCGTTCTCCGCCAGCAGTTCGCTCAGTGGCCTGCCTGCTACGAACTCCTGCACCATCCATGGCGGTTCGCCATTGCGCCCGTCGACGTTCACATCGTGCACCCGCGCGATTCCGGGGTGATCGAGCTTGGCGCCGAGCTTCGCCTCGGTGCGGAACCGTTCGATCGCTACGGGGTCGGTGACGTGCGCCGGCCGGAGCACCTTCACGGCCACGATGAGGTCCATCCGTACGTCGGTGGCCTCCCAGACTTCGGCCATCGAGCCGCCGCCCAGCCACCGGTTGAGGCGGTAACGACCCGCGAGCACCTGCCCGGTTGCGGTCATTGTTGTCATGATCCGAGCACAGCCTCCATCACAGCCACGGCGACCGGAGCCGCGAGACGGCCTCCCGCGATCTCGTCCCGCCCGACGCCCGAAGCCTCCTCAATGACGACGGCTACGGCCACCTGTGGGTTGTCAACCGGTGCGAAGGATGTGAACCAGGCGTACGGCGGCCGGTCCGGCGAGCTCTGCGCGGTGCCGGTCTTGCCCGCGACCCGGATGTCGGGCATCTGGGCCGACTGACCCGTGCCGTTCTCCACGACCTCGACCATCATCTGGGTCAACTGGTTGGCGGTCTCGGTGGAAACCGCCCGGGAAAGCTCCTCCGGGTCGGTGACATCGAGCAGGCTGACGAGGTCCGGCCCGCGGATCTCGTCGACCAGGAACGGGTCCATCAGCACGCCGCGGTTGGCGATTGCCGCTGACACCATCGCGATCTGCAACGGTGTCGCGCGCACGTCTCGCTGGCCGATCGCGGACTGGGCCGTGGACGGCGCGTCCATGTCGGGCGGGAACACGCTCCGGGCGGCGTTCAGATCGTCTTCGGCCAGCGGCGCGGCGTTGAACCCGAACCGCTCAGCCTGCTCGCGCAGCGCCTCGTCGCCAAGGTCGTTGCCCAGGAAGGCGAACGCGGTGTTGCAAGAGATGCGTAGCGCGTTGGTGAGCGTGGTCGTGTCGTTGGGGCCGCAGGGCTGGCCGTCGTAGTTCGGCAGGCCGACGGTCGACTGCGGCAGGTCGTACTCGGCCGGACCGGGTATCTCCGATGAGGGCTCGTACCGCTCTGATTCCAAGGCGGCCGCCGCGGTGACGAGCTTGAACACCGATCCGGGCGGCAGCGTCTGCGCGATCGCGCGGTTCAGCGCGGGCTGGTCCTCGTCTTCATTGATCGCGTCCCAGGCTTCCTGCTGCTCGGGGATCTCGTGGCTGGCCAGCGGGTTCGGGTCGTAGGACGGCTTGCTGACCATGGCGAGGATCGCGCCGGTCGACGGCTCCAGGGCGACGACGGCGCCCTTGTTGTCGCCGAGCGCCTCAAACGCCGCCTCTTGCGCGGCCGGGTCGAGGGTGAGCTTGACGGCTCCTCCCCGCGGCTGCTCACCGGTCACCAGGTCGATGAGCCGGCGGAAGAACCAACGGTCGTCACTGCCGGACAGGATGCTGTTCTGCGCCCGCTCGATGGCACTGCGGCCGAAGAAGAACGAGTAGAAGCCCGTGGCGTGGGCGTAGCGGCGCGGTTGCGGGTACTCGCGCAGGTAGCCGAGTTCGCCGTCGACAGGAGTGGACAGCGCAATCTCGGTCGGCGGCTCGCCGACGAGTATCGGGCCCCGCTCGCGCGAGTACTCGTCGATGAGGACCCGGCGGTTGCCCTCCCGCTTGTTGAGGTCGTCCGCCTGGAAGGCCTGCACATAGGTGACGTTGATCAGCAGTGCCAGGCAGAGCAGCAGGCAGCCTGCAGCGACCTTGCGGATCGGCGAGTTCACGGCAGCTTCACCACCTGGGTCGCTGCATCATCGACCGCGGGCGGCGGACCCGTGGGTGCCGGCCGCCGGGCGGCGTCGGTCAAGCGGACGAGCAGTGCGACGAGAACCCAGTTCATGACCAGCGAGGAACCGCCCAGCGACAGGAACGGAGTGGTCAGACCGGTCAGCGGTATGAGCTTGGTGACACCGCCGATCACGATGAAGACCTGCAGCAGCAGGCCGGCGGCTAGGCCCATGGCCAGCAGCTTTCCGAACGGGTCTCGGAGCACCAGCGCCGCGCGCAGCCCTCGGGAGACAAGGAGCGCGTAGAGCATGATGATGGCCATGAGACCGGCCAGGCCCAACTCCTCGCCGAGTGCCGCGACGATGAAGTCGCTT
>CAZMXH010000114.1:1860-9437 GCA_964570165.1 uncultured Actinomycetes bacterium | reverse complement strand
GGTGACCCGGAGGTGCAGCAAGCCGTCCGGTTCGGCATGTTCCACGTGCTGCAGGCCGGCGCCCGCAACGAGATGCGGCCGATCGCCGCCAAGGGCCTCACCGGCCCGGGGTACGACGGCCACGTCTTCTGGGACACCGAGATGTTTGTGCTGCCGGTGCTGATCTACACCCAGCCCGCGGCCGCCGCGCAGGTTCTCCGGTGGCGGCACGCGACTCTCGATATGGCCCGGCAGCGGGCCAGGATGCTGGGACTTTCTGGGGCGGCTTTCCCGTGGCGAACCATCCGCGGTCAGGAGACGTCCGGCTACTGGCCGGCCGGTACTGCGGCGTTCCATATCAACGCCGGTGTCGCCGACGCCACACAGCGGTACATATGCGCGACGGGCGACGTCGTCTTCGAGCGCGAGGTGGGTGTTGAACTACTCGTGGAGACCGCGCGGCTGTGGCGTTCCCTGGGGCACCACGACCGGCACGGCAACTTCCACATCGACGGCGTGACCGGCCCCGACGAGTACACCGCGCTGCACAACGACAACGTCTACACCAACCTCATGGAG
The DNA here is from genome assembly GCA_964570165.1 of uncultured Actinomycetes bacterium. Taxonomy (GTDB): domain Bacteria; phylum Actinomycetota; class Actinomycetes; order Jiangellales; family Jiangellaceae; genus JBMCTR01. Next base: position 8,879 of record CAZMXH010000114.1, on the reverse strand, counting down.
CAGCGGACCCTGAGCTGCGCCGCCGACGCCGTCACCCGTCACCCCGACGTCGGCCACGCTCTGGGGGTCAACGCGGAGGAGGCGGCATCCTGGCGGGACGCGGCTCACGCCATGGTCGTGCCGTATGACGAGGAACTCGGCGTTCACCAGCAGTCCGAGGGCTTCACCCGGTTCCAGGAGTGGGATTTCGCGGCGACGAAGCCGGAGGACTATCCGCTGCTGTTGTCGCACCCGTACTTCGACCTTTACCGCCGGCAGGTCTGCAAGCAGGCCGACCTCGTGCTGGCCATGCACTGGCGCGGCGACGCATTCACCGCGGAGCAGAAGGCCCGGAACTTCCACTACTACGAGGCCCGGACCGTCCGGGACTCCTCCCTTTCCGCGTGCACCCAAGCCGTGCTGGCGGCCGAGACCGGTCACCTCGAACTCGCGCACGACTACCTGGGTGAGGCGGCCCTGATCGACCTGCACGACATGCACCAGAACAGTCGTGACGGCGTGCACCTCGCGGCCCTGGCCGGCGCCTGGATCGCCATCGTCGCGGGGTTCGGCGGGATGCGCGACCACGACGGCGTGCTCTCGTTCGCTCCGCGGCTGCCGAGCAGGATCGGGCGGCTGGACTTCTCGCTGCTGTGGCATGGACTGCGGCTGCGGGTGAGTGTGCGATCCGAGGAGGTGACGTACTACCTCCGCGAGGGCGACCACGAGGATGGCTCGAGCCTGGAACTCCTGCACCACGGAGAGCCGGTCACGGTCGAGATCGGCAAGCCGGTGACACGGCCGATCCCGGAGCAGGCGCCGCCCGGGCCCGGGCCCCAGCAGCCGCCCGGCCGGGAGCCGGTTCGCCGCTCGTACTTCGTGGCCGAGCAACAGGTCCAGGTGCCCAACCAGCAGTAGCGTTCGCTCCGGGTCCGATGTTGCCATTGCAATGCGCAGCCACGTAGCCCGCGATAGCATGCGTGGCATCGCATCTTTCCATACGGAGGCGTTTCCGGCCTGGTGACCGGCGCGGTCTTCAAAACCGTTGAGGCCCGGAATACCGGGCCTGGCGGGTTCGATTCCCGTCCGCCTCCGCCGCCCACCCTGCCGGGAGGCTGCTGATGGCGGTTCAGGCCATTCGGCTTACCGAGTACGCACGTGGCGGCGGCTGTGCGTGCAAGATTCCGCCGGGTCAGCTCGAGGAAGTGCTAGGTGGCCTGAGCGCGAGGCGCGAGCCGTTCACGGCACACAGCGAGCTTTTGGTGGGCTACGACAAAAGCGACGACGCGGCCGTTATCCGAGGCGAAAACGGGACCGCGATCATCAGTACAGTGGATTTCTTCACACCGGTTGTTGATGATGCATATGACTGGGGAAGAATTGCTGCGGCAAATGCCTTCTCTGACGTTTATGCCATGGGCGGTACCCCCGTCGTAGCGCTGAACCTGCTGATGTGGCCGCGGGAGGTGCTGCCGATGGACCTCGCAGGCGAGGTGCTTCGCGGCGGCCTGGACGTTGCGGCCAGCGCCGGCTGCCATCTCGCAGGAGGGCACAGCATCGACGACGGTGATCCGAAGTACGGGCTCGCGGTGACAGGCACGGCCGATGCGCGTGGGCTGCTGCGAAACGATCACGGCCGGCCGGGTCATCCGCTGTCGTTAACCAAGCCGCTCGGGTCCGGGGTGTTGAACACCCGGCACAAGTCCACCGGCGAGGTGTTCCCCGAGGCCGTGGAGTCGATGGCCACGCTGAACCGGGACGCCGCCGAGGCGGCGGTCGCCGCAGGAGTGCGGTGCGCGACTGACGTGACGGGTTTCGGGCTGCTTGGCCACCTGCTGAAGCTGGTGCGCGCCAGCGGCGTCAGCGCTGTGGTCGACGCTGGGGCGGTGCCGTACCTCGACGGAGCGCGCGCCGCAGTCAGGGACGGCTTCGTAAGCGGCGGCACCCGCCGGAACCTGGACTGGGTGGCTCCCCACTGCGATCTCACGGCGATCGACGAGAACGAACGGCTGCTGCTCGCTGACGCGCTGACGTCCGGCGGCCTGCTCGTCGCGGGGGAGATCCCGGGCGCGCCGGTCATCGGTGAGCTCGTGCCTCGCCGCGATCCGCTGATCGCCGTCCGCTAGCTCGGGCCGGGAAGGAGCAAGCCGTGCACGTCGTCGCCACCGCGGGGCACGTGGATCACGGGAAGTCCACGCTGGTGCGGCAGCTCACCGGCATGGAGCCGGACCGATGGGAAGAGGAACACCGCCGGGGGTTGACGATCGACCTCGGCTTCGCCTGGACGCGGCTGCCGTCCGGAGCGGAGCTCGCGATCGTGGACGTGCCTGGGCATGAGCGCTTCGTCCCCAACATGCTGGCCGGAATCGGTCACGTGCCCGCGGCGCTGCTGGTCGTCGCGGCGGACGAAGGTTGGATGCCCCAGTCAGAGGAGCACCTCGCAGCGCTGGACGCCTTCGAGGTGCGGCACGGGGTCCTGGCCGTGTCCCGGTCCGACCTCGCGCCGCCGGACAGGGCGATGGCTCAAGCAGGGGAGCGGCTGGCCGGCACCGCCCTTGCCGGGGCGCCTGCCGTGGCGGTCAGCGGCGCGACCGGGGACGGGCTGGACGCGTTGCGCGACGAGCTCGACGCGCTGGCGGCCGCACTTCCGGCTCCGGACCCTTCCGGGCCGGTGCGGCTGTGGGTCGACCGGTCGTTCGCCATCAAGGGCGCGGGGACCGTCGTGACCGGAACCCTCCCGTCCGTGACAGTCGAGGTCGGCGACGAACTGCGGATCAGCCGCACCGGTAAGGCAGCACGGGTGCGGTCTCTGCAGACGCTCGGCCGGGACGTGCCCGCCGCCTCGGCGGTGGCTCGCGTGGCCGTGAACGTTCGAGGCATCGACCGGCACGAGGTGAGGCGCGGCGACGCGCTGGTCGGCGGGGCGCCGTGGATACCGACCGACACGGTCGACGTGGCCGTCCGGGCGGTCGTGGCGCAGCGGTTCCCGAGGCACGCCATGCTCCACGTCGGATCCGCCGCGGTGCCGGTGCTGCTGCGGCCGCTCGGGGCGCGAACGCTGCGGTTGCGGCTCGCGACCGCCCTGCCGCTCGTCGCCGGCGACCGCGGGCTGCTCCGGGATCCAGGGAGGCATCTGATCTTCGGGGGAGTCACCGTGCTCGACGCGGCGCCGGCGCCGCTGCGCGGCCGGGGCGCGGCTCAGGCGCGCGGCGCGGAGTTGGAGCGGCTGTCGGTGGAGGAGCGCTCGCTCGCCGAGTTGCGCCGCCGCCGGTTCATGACCGATGCCGAGTTCGTTCCGCTCGGGTTGCTGCCGGTCGGCGAACAGGTCGCCGGAGGCTGGCGTGCCGACCCGGACACCTGGCGAGGCCTGCCTGGCACCCTGGCGGCGAGGGTCCGCGAGTGGGAGGAGGCCCGCCCGTTGGAGCAGGGCATGCCGACCAGCGCGGCCAGGCAGCGGCTCGGGCTGCCGAGTGACGCCGTCCTCGAGCGGGTCGCGGCCGCGGCGGGGTTGCGAGTCGTGTCCGGTCGTGTGACGGCGAGTACCGCGGACGCGCTGCCCGAGCGCGTCACGGCCGTCCTGTCCGACCTGGAGTCGAGGTGGGAGGCCGAACCCTTCGTGGCGCCGGGCGCCGACGAGTTGAAAGACCGCGGCCTGGGATCTCGCGAGCTCGCGGCCGCCGCCCGGGCCGGCCGGGTGCTCCGGCTCGGTGACGGCGTGGTGCTGCCTCCGGACGCGGCCGACCGAGCGCTCGAGGTGTTGTCGCGGCTGCCGGGCGCGACGTTCACGATGTCCGAGGCGCGCAAGGCCTTGGGCACCACGCGGCGCGTCGCCGTACCGTTGCTCGAACTGCTGGACCGGCAGGGCAGGACGAGGCGCGTCTCGGCGGACGAACGCTCGGTGGTCGGCGATGGCTGAGCCGTGCCAGGACGTACGGCGGCTCGTCCCGCGCACCGACCGCGTGCTCGCCGACCCAGACCTCGCCGGCGAGCTGGAAAGGCTCGGCACCGCGATGGTGAAGCGGGCGGTCGCGGCCGCGCAGGAGCAGGTACGACAGGGCCGGATCGAGCCGGCCGCCGTCGTGAAGACGGCCCGCGCACTGCTCCCGCCGGCCGCCACCTCGCTTCGTCCAGTGATCAACGCCACCGGCGTCTTGCTCCACACGAACCTCGGTCGAGCTCCGTTGTCCGCCGCGGCCGTCGAGGCGGTCACCCAGGCGGCGGGGACCACGGACCTCGAACTGGATCTCGCCACCGGCCGACGCGGCAAACGCGGGGCCGGTGTCGTCGCGGCCCTGCTGGACGCCGTTGCCCCCGCTGAGGCCGCGCACGTGGTGAACAACGGCGCTGCCGCGCTGTATCTGTGCGCCGCTGTGCTGGCACGCGATCGGGAGATCGTGGTCAGCCGTGGAGAACTGGTGGAGATAGGAGACGGCTTCCGCATCCCCGAGTTGCTCGAGGCCGCTGGTGCCCGCCTTCGCGAGGTCGGTACCACCAACCGCACGGCGCTGCGGGACTACCGCGACGCCGTGGGCCCGGAGACGGGGTTCGTTCTCAAGGTGCATCCGTCGAACTTCGTGGTCACGGGCTTCACCTCGGCGGTTCCGGTCGGGGAGCTGAGCGGGCTGGGCGTCCCGCTGGTCGTCGACATCGGCTCCGGCCTGCTCACACCCGATCCGGTACTGGCCGACGAGCCGGATGCGACCACCGTGCTGCGCCACGGCGCGGATGTGGTCACGGCGAGCGCCGACAAGCTGCTCGGCGGCCCGCAGGGGGGCGTGCTGCTGGGAAGGGAGGACGTCGTCCAGCGGCTCCGCCGGCATCCGGTCGCCCGTGCGGTGCGAGTAGACAAGCTCACCCTTGCCGCGCTGGAGGCCACCCTGCTAGGGCCGCCGTCCCCTACCAGGAGCGCGCTCGAGGCCGACCAGGACGAGGTACGGTCGCGGGCCGAACGGATCGCACGCGACCTCGCGTCTCACGGCGTGGACGCGGAAGTGCTGCCTGCCGCCGCGGCAGTCGGCGGCGGCGGCGCGCCGGGGGTGACGCTGCCCAGCCACGCGGTCGCGCTGCCCGCGGAGTACGCCGGCGCGCTGCGGGCGGCGGAACCGCCCGTCGTTGGGTACCTGGATCGCGACCGGTGCCTGCTGAACATGCGGTCGGTGCCACCAGAGCAGGACGATCTGCTCAGCGCGGCGGTGCGCTCGGTCGGTCCGCGCTGAGCAACCGCCGGGCCTGGGCGTCCGCGTCCGCCGCCAGCTGCTCGGTGTCGGCCGTCGTGAGCCGGCCGTCGTCGACGACCGGACGGCCGTTGACGAGAAGCAACGCCAGGGGCGGCGGCGAGCCCATGACGAGAGCCGCGACGGGGTCCGTGATGGACGAGTGGCCGAGGCCGTCGATCCGCCACACGGCGACATCCGCCAGCTTGCCCGGCTCCAGCGAGCCGATCTCCGCTCCCCGGCCGAGTACATGGGCGCCTCCCATGGTGCCGAGCCGGAGTGCCTGCCGGGCGGTGAGCGCCGCGGGACCGTGCCGTGCCCTGGCGAACAGCAGCGCGGCACGGAGCTCTGCAGCGAGCGTGCCAGCCTCGTTCGAGGCACCGCCGTCAACGCCGAGACCCACCGGTACCCCAGCCGCCCGCATTTCACGGACGGGCGCGATGCCCGCGCCGAGCCTTGCGTTGGACGACGGGCAGTGCGCGACGCCGGTGCGGGTCTCGGCGAACCTAGCGATATCCGCGTCGCCGAGGTGGACGCAGTGCGCCATCCAGACGTCCGGCCCCAGCCAGCCGAGCCCGTCGAGGTACTCCGTCGGGCTGACGCCGAACTTCTCCCGGCAGTAGTCGTCCTCCTCGGCGGTCTCGGCGCCGTGCGTGTGCAACCGAACGCCGAGGTCGCGGGCGAGGTCGGCGGTCTGGCGGAGAAGATCTGCGGTCACCGAGAACGGCGAGCACGGCGCCAGCGCTACGCGCACCATGGCGGACGGCGAAGGGTCGTGGTACTTCTCGACGGCCTCCGTGCTGGCGGCAAGGATCTCGTCGATGCTCTCGACGATGAAGTCGGGCGGCAGGCCGCCGGCGGACTCGCCGAGGTCCATCGAACCGCGGGCGGCGTGGAACCGGATCCCGATCTCGGTGGCGGCACCGATCTCGGTGGCGAGCAGGTCGCCCGCGCCGCGCGGGAAGACGTAGTGATGGTCCGCCGCTGTGGTGCAGCCAGACAGCAACAGGGTGGCGATCGAGGCGCGCGCGGCCGCGCGTACCGCCTCCTCGTCGAGGCGGGCCCAGATCGGGTACAGCTCGGCGAGCCAGTCGAACAGGATCGCCTCCTGCGCAAGCCCCCTTGTCAGCCACTGGTAGAAATGGTGATGCGTGTTCACCAGCCCGGGTGTCACGAGGCATCCCGTGCCGTCGACCCGTCTGGTCGGCGTCTGGTCGGCGAAAGAGGGCGGCTCCCCGGTGCCCACGGCGACGATGCGATCGCCCTCTGTGACGACGTGACCGTTGGTGATCTCGGTGTCGGCCGGGTCCACGGTGGCGATCGTGGCGTTGCTCACGACGACGCGTTGGCTCATGCTCGTCACGATGTCACGTTGCCCCGCAGGGTGTGCGCGGTCTTGGGGGTGTTGCCGGTGCCGCAGGAGGCAATCGGGCTGGACGCGTTCAACGCGCTGCCGGGCGAGCGGGCCCGCGACGCGCTGCTGGCCTGCTGTTCGTCCCGCGCATGGGCGGACCGGGTCAGCGCGGGACGTCCGTACGGCACTCGCGCGCAGCTCTACGCCGCGGCCGACGAGGCGGTCGCCGCGATGACCGAGGCGGACGTCGACGAGGCCCTGGCGGGCCATCCGCGGATCGGCGAGCGGCCGGGCTCGGGCCACTCCGCGTGGTCGGCGAGGGAACAGTCCGGCGTGGAGGCGTCCGCGGAGCTGTACATGTCCTACGGGGTGCGGGTCCGGCAGTGGGTGGTGGTCCCCTACGGTCGGAGGCAGGTCGTGGACGTCACCGCGGACCTGCTCGAACAGGCGCTGGGGATCGCGACGGTGCGGGT
>CAZMXH010000114.1:0-1850 GCA_964570165.1 uncultured Actinomycetes bacterium | reverse complement strand
GGCTCGGGCCACTCCGCGTGGTCGGCTCGCGAGCAGTCCGGAGTGGGGGCGTCCGCGGAGCTTGCCGCGGCCAACCGGGAGTACGAGGAGCGCTTCGGCCACGTCTACCTCGTCTGCGCGACCGGTAAGACGGGGTCGGAGCTGCTCGAGATCCTGCGGCAGCGGCTCCGGAACGACCCTGCGACCGAGCGGCAGGTTGTCCGCGGCGAGCTGGGTAAGATCAACAAGATCCGGTTGCAGCGGCTGGTGGGGCCCGAAGCTGGGGAGCAGCAATGAGCACTGTGACCACTCATGTCCTGGACACTGGGCGGGGGCGGCCGGCGGCAGGGGTGCAGGTGCGGCTCGAGCGGGTGACCGACCTGGGCACCGAGGCGGTCGGGGGTGGCACGACGGACGCTGACGGCCGAATCCGCGAGCTCGGGCCGGACGGTCTGACTGCCGGCACGTACCAGCTGGTGTTCGGCACCGGGGACTACTTCGCCGGCGCCGGGCAGGACACGCTCTACCCGGAGGTGACGATCACGTTCAGCATCACCGCCGACGGCGGGCACTACCACGTGCCGCTGCTGGTCAGCCCGTACGGCTACACGACATACCGCGGAAGCTGAGCCGTGGGCATCGTTCTCGGACCCAACCAGTACGGCAAGGCGGAGACGCGGCTGGTCCGGATCTACCGCGACACGCCCCGCCACGAGATCCGCGACCTGCTGGTCTCGACGTCGCTGCGCGGCGACTTCTCCGCCGCGCATGTCGAAGGCGACCAGGCCAACGTCCTGCCGACGGACTCCCAGAAGAACACCGTGTTCGCGTACGCCAAGGAGCGCGGCGTCGGCGAGATCGAGGACTACGCGCTGACGCTGGCCCGCCACTTCGTGGCGGACGTGGGCCCGGTGACCGGCGCCCGGGTCTACGTCGAGGAGTACGGCTGGGACCGCATCGCGGTCGCGGGGCGCGGGCCCGACCACGCGTTCGTGCGGCGCGGCGGCGAGGTGCGGACCGCCACGGTGGACGTTGATGCCGGAGGGTCGGCGTCCGTGGTGTCCGGGTTAAAGGACCTGACCGTGCTGAAGTCGACGGGCTCGGAGTTCCGCGGGTTCCTGAAGGACGGCTATACCACGCTGGCCGAGACCGCCGACCGGGTGCTGGCGACCTCGCTCGACGTCCGGTGGCGGTGGGGGACGGATGCCGCCGACTGGGGCGCCGTTTACGCCGGGGTTCGGGCGGTGCTGCTCGAGCGGTTCGCCGTCACGCACAGCCGAGCGCTGCAGCACACGCTGTGGGAGATGGGCCGCGGCGTGCTCCAGGCGTGGCCGGACATCGCGGAGATCCGGCTGGTGGCGCCGAACAAGCACCACTTCGTGGTGGACCTGTCGCCGTTCGGCGTGGACAACCAAGGCGAGGTCTTCCACGCCGACGACCGCCCGTACGGCCTGATCGAGGCAACGGTGACCCGCGACGATGCGTAGGGGTTCGATCACGTTCAGCAGGGTCACCCCTACCGCGCCATGGATGCAGGCCTGGTGACGCTACGCCGACCCTGGTGGGCGGCCCGGAGCCATGTCTCACCCGCGTGATCCCTTGGCCGACGCGGACACGAAGCGGCAGCGGCCGGCGCGGCATTCCTCGAGGACGCGGAGCGCACGTTCCCGGGTCCGGTGCAACTCGGCGATCTTGGCCTCGATCCGGTCGACGACGACTTCGAGGCGCCACCGCTCGCTGTCGCAGGTTGCTCCGCCGCTGTCATGCGCCCGTAGCGCCTCAACGATCTCGTCGAGGGTGAAGCCGAGTCGTTGGAGCTCGCGCGCCATCCTGATTCGCTCGACGTCGGCCTCGGTGAAGATGCGGTAGCC
>CAZMXH010000113.1:7430-9438 GCA_964570165.1 uncultured Actinomycetes bacterium | reverse complement strand
GTCCATCCGCAACCCGAGGCCTCTTGGGGGCACGTGAACCCGGTCGGGCCGCGCGGTGTCTATGACGAGGCCAAACGTTACGCCGAGGCGCTGACCACCGGGTACCGGATGAACAGCGGCGTCGACACCGGAATCGTGCGGATCTTCAACACCTACGGCGAACGGATGCGGGCCGAGGACGGCCGGGCGATCCCGACCTTCCTGCGGCAGGCTCTCGCCGGAGAACCGCTCACGGTAGCCGGCGACGGCCGCCAGACCCGGTCGGTCTGCTACGTCAGCGACATGATCTCCGGGATCCTCGACTACGCCGCTAGCGGCCATCCCGGGCCGATGAACCTCGGCAACCCTACGGAGCTCACGGTGCTGCAGATCGCCGAGGACGTTCGCACGGCCACGGGATCTCCCTCCCCGATCAAGTTCGTCGATCGCCCCGTCGACGACCCGGGGGTGCGGCGGCCCGACACCACGCTCGCCGAGAGCGTGCTCGGCTGGCGTCCGCGGGTGGACTGGGCGACCGGCCTGGCCCGGACCGCGTCCTGGTTCGAAGGCGAACTCCGGCGGACCGCCTAGCCCACCTTCTCCTTGATCATGGGAGGTCCCTGCCATCCGGCTTTCGTGTGGCAGATCTCCCGTGATCAACGCGAAGGGTAAGACGACATCGCGGCGAGCCGGGAGGCAGGCAGGACCGTGTCGACGGCGCGGAGCACGTCCTCCACGCTGATCGCGGCGAGGGCGGGGTCCAGCTCGGTCCCGTGAGGGTCGCCCGTCTCGGGTCCGGCATCGGTGCCGTGCCAGAGGACCAGATGGCGGTCGGGGTCGATCAGCGGTCCCCAGCGGGCCGGCGGGACGGGCCCGAACAGCAGCACCGACGGCGTGCCGTACGCCGTGGCAAGGTGGGCCGGCCCAGTGTCGCCGGAGACGAGCAGCGGCGCTCCCGCGATGAGGTCGGCGAGGGCCGGAACCGAAAGCTTGCCGCACAGGTTCCTCACCGCAGGGTGCGCGCTCGCCACCCGGGCGCACCGGACACGTTCATCCCGCGACCCGGTCACCACGACGGGCACGCCTCGCGCGGCCAGGGAGGCGACCACGGACCGCCACCGGGCGACCGGCCAGCAGCGGGAGGCGAACGCCGCGCCGGGGTGAACGACGACACTGCGGTGGCTGTCTCCGAGACGGGGCAGCCGTAGGTCGTCCCGCCCACAGGGGCCGCCGGCCTCGGTGACCAGCCGGCACCACCGGTCGACCTCGTGCTCGGCGTCCGACCAGTGCGGCCCGGTCTCGTGGCCGGCGTCGGCGCAGCGGAACGCCACCAGCCGGGCCGGCCGCGTGGCCTGCAGCAACCGATGGCTTTCGGGCCCCCTGCCGTGCAGGTTCACCGCCACGTGCCCGTCGATGTCCGGCGGCCAGGCCAGCCGGGCGCCGAGCCCGCGGGTGTCCAGGACGGCGTCCACGATGCCGAGCCCTCGCAGCCAGCCGCCGACGCTCGTCGGAGCGGCCAGGACGAGCAGGCCGGCGGGCCACGCCCGGCGGACTCCGCGCAGCGCCGCGATGCCGCTGACCGCGTCGCCCAGCCCGAGCGCGCGGAGGACCAGCACGGTCTCCCGGCTCACGGCCACGAGGGCTCGCTGGGAGTGGCGACGACGAGCTCCCGCAACTCACACCCCGCGGGCTGCCGCAGCGCGGTCAGCACCACCTCCGCCACATGGGCGGGTTCCATCAGCTCGGCGTGCGGGCCCGGACGGTACTGCTCGGGCCGGCCGTCGAAGAAGGCCGTGCGCATGCCGCCGGGAACCAGCATCGTCACACCGACCCGGCCAGCGAGCTCCGCTGCCAGAGCCCTGGTGAACCCCACGATGCCGAACTTCGAGGCGCAGTACGCCGTGGCGTCGCTCACCGCCTTCAGCCCCAGTGTCGACCCGACCGTCACCACGGTGCCGCGTTGCTGCTCCAGGTACGGCAGACAGGCACGCACGACGGCCGCCGTCCCGAGGAGGTTGACCTGCACGAC
>CAZMXH010000113.1:0-7420 GCA_964570165.1 uncultured Actinomycetes bacterium | reverse complement strand
GACCCGGTCCCACGACTCCCGGTCCACCTCCGCCAGCGGCCCGCACGCGTCGACGCCGGCCGCGGTGACGACGGCGGCGGGAGCCCCGACCCGGTTGACGAGGTCCGCGACTGCCCGCTCGGCAGCACCGGTGTCGGCCAGGTCGGCGATGCTGTATGGCAGGTCCGCGTCGGGCGGTACCCGATCGATCACACCTGCCGTGCCGCCCGCCTTGACGACTGCGGTCGCGACCGCCGCACCGAGACCGCTGGATCCACCGGTCACGTAGACGTTGCCGATCCCTCGGCTCTCCCCGTTTCGGTTCATCGCGCCTCCTGGTAGTCCTCGGCTCGGCCGCGGGCCGAACGCTGCAGAATCGACGTCGTGGAGTGCCCGTCCAGGTACGGCACCAGCACGACCCGGCCGCCCCACCGCCTGACCGCCTCGGCCTCAGGCAGCGGCACGCCGTTGTAGTCGCCGCCCTTGACCCAGACGTCCGGCTGGAGCGCCTCGAGCGCGGCGCGCGGGTCGTCGTCATCGAAGACGAGCACCCCGTCCACGCACCCGAGCGACAGCAACACCCGCGACCGGTCCCCGGCGGTCATGACCGGCCGTCCGGGGCCCTTCAGCCGCCGCACGGACTCGTCGGAGTTGATGAGCACGACGAGGGCGTCGCCCAGCTTCCGGGCGGCCTCAAGGCACGACACGTGCCCGGCGTGGAGCAGGTCGAAGCAGCCGCCGGTCGCCACGACGGTCCCTCCTCGTGCCCGGACGTCTGCCACCATGTCGTGCACTCCGGACTCGCCGGCACCGCTCGGCGCGCCGGACGCCGGCGTTGATGTTGCCGCCACACCGCCGGCCGCGACCCACAGCGTCGCCTCGGCGACCGCCGCGGAGCAGGCCACGGACAGCACGCGGCCGCGCGCCAGCGAGCGCGCGAGCGCCGCGGCGAACCGGTCGCCGGCGCCGCACGAGTCACCCGTCGCGACGAACGGTGCCGGCAGGAACATCGGCGCGCAGCCCGGCACGGCCAGGTAGGCTCCGTCGGAGCCGGCGGTGACGCACACCGCCCGGGCTCCCCAGCGCTCGCATAGTTCCAGCGCCAGCGCCTCGGCCGCGCCCTCCCCGCGCAGCCAGGCACCGGTCGAGGCCCGCGCCTCAGACAGGTTCGGCGTCACGATCGTCCCCGGCACGGGGCTTCCGCCGCGCGGGTGCGGGTCCCAGATCACGGGGACGCGACGGGCCGCCTCTGACAGCAGGCCGCGGAGGCCGGGATCCCGTGTGACACCGGCGCCGTAGTCGGACACCAGCACCACGTCCGCGCCGCGCAGAGCCCTCTCGACCGGTTCGAGCGGCGGGTCCGCCGGGGTTCCAGGACCGCCGCCGTCCAGGCGGACCACGACCTGCCCCCTGCTGAGCACCCGCGACTTGTGCCGGGTGGGCCCCTCGTGCGGTAGCGGCACCAGTGTCACGTCGCTGCGCAGCATCGCCGCAAGCCGCCGGCCCGGTTGGTCGGTCGCGAGCGGAGCCACGAGGGTCACCTCGGTGTCACTGGCCGCGCACAGCCTGGAAGCGAGACCTGCGCCGCCCGGGCGCTCCGTGACCGCGCCGACGTCCACAACCGGAGCCGGCGCGTCAGGACATACGCGGTCCACGTCGCCCACGATGTCCCGGTCGAGCACAACATCCCCGACGATGACAACGGCAGGGCGCCTCATACCTGCACCCGCGCCGCTGCGCGCCGGTCCGGCAGGTGGGCGTCCACGGCGGCGCACAACGCGTGCAGCGCGACCAGGTGGACCTCCTGCACGACAGCCGTGGTCCGGGCCATGACCACCAGCGCCTCATCGGCGACGTCCACCAGCGGATTGGGAGACGCACCGGTCATGGCCCAGACCACGACGCCCGAGCCGAGGGCGCGCTCCGCGGCCCGCAGCACGTTCGAGCTGCGGCCGCTGGTCGACAGCAGGATCAGCACGTCGCCCGGCCTCCCGTGCGCCTCGACCTGCCGCGCGAAGACCTCATCGCGTCCGTAGTCGTTGAGCACGCCGGTCAGGCTCGACGTCTCGGCCGACAGGCACAACGCCGACATCGGCCGGCGCTCGGCGACGAACCGCCCAACCAGCTCCGCGGTCAGGTGCTGCGCCTCGGCCGCGCTGCCTCCGTTGCCGGCGGCCAGCAGCCGCCCACCGGTGTCGAGGACCACCGCCAGCCGGCGACCCCACGACGTCAGCGTGTCCGCGTTCGACCGCAGGGCGGCCAGTGCGGGGTACAACTCGTCCACGTGGGACGGCAGCCAGGAGCGGGCGTTCACCGTACCGCTCCAACCGTTGCCCGAGCCGGGACGAGCTCCTCGTAGGCGAGCGCCACCCGGGCGGCGACACGCGCCCAGTCGTACTCCTGGACCGCGCGCCGCCGGCCGGCCGCGCCCAAGCGCCGCCGCAGCTCTTCATCGTCGAGCAGCCGCCGTACTGCGCCGCTGACGGCGGCCGGGTCCCGCGGCGGCACCAGCAGCCCCGTGACACCGCCCTGCACGGTGTCGAGCAAGCCGCCCACGGCGCTGGCCACGACCGGCCGCGCGCAGCTCATCGCCTCCAGCGGCACGATCCCGAACGGCTCGTACCACGGCGTCGTGACCACGACGTCCGCCGACCGCACGAGGGCGGGGACGGCGGCCCGGTCGACGCTGCCCAGCAGCTGGACCCGATCTGCGACGCCGAGCTCGCGAGCGACCTCGAGCAACCGGACGGCCTCGGGATCTGACGCCAGCTCGGACAGCGGCGGTCCGCCCGCGACGACAAGCTCCGCCTCCGGCAGGTCGACAAGGGCACGGACGGCGATGTCAACGCCCTTGCGCTCGACCAGCCGGCCCAAGCACAGCAACCGCGGCCGGTCGCTCCGCGGCCAGACCTCGCCGTCGGGCGTGAACCGGCCGGTGTCCACTCCGCACGGGACGACGCGTACCCGATCGGCCGCCGCGCCCATGGCGGTGAGCTCGGCAAGCTCGTCGCTGCAGGTCGCGAGCACCAGGTCGGCCGTGGAGCACAGCGCGGCCTCGACCCTGGTGCGCTGCGGCGGGCTGGTGTCCGCCGCGCCCTGGTAGCGGCGCTTCACCGTCCCGAGCGCGTGGAACGTCTGCACGAACGGCACCGACAGTCCTCTGGCGACGGGACCGGCGGCTGTCCCAGACATCCAGAAATGCGCATGGGCGAGATGCGGGCGGCGACCGGAGACCCACGACCGGGCCAGCCGGCTGCCGAACGCGGGCATGTGCGGCGGGAGAGCATCCTTCGGGACCGGCCGCTGCGGTCCCGCCGTCACGTGCACCACCGTGACGCCGGGACACAGCTCGACGGTCGCGGGGAGATCGGGCGCGTCCCGCCGGGTGTAGACGTCCACCACGTGGCCCCTGGCCGCGAGCGCCGCGGCAAGCGCGCCGACGTACACGTTCTGACCCCCCGCGTCCGCGGCGCCGAGCACCGCCAGCGGGCTGGCGTGCTCGGAGACCATCGCGATCCACATCAGATCACCTCCTTGAACATCCGGTCCCAGTCGTCTAGGAACCGGTGCAGGCCGAAGTGGGCCAGCGCGTGCCGGCGAGCCGCCAGGCCGGCCTGCCTCGCCGCCTCGGGCTCGCCCAGCCATTCCCGCGCCGTATCGCGCAGCACGTCCGGGTTGGCGGAGAGCACACCGGCGTCCGGGGGCACCGCGTCGACGGCGCCCGTGGCGGACCAGGCCAGGACGGGCATCCCGATGGCCATCGCTTCGATCAGGGCCAGGCCGAGGCTGGTCCAGCGGTACGGGTGCAGGTACGCCCGGTGCTCCCCCAGCACCTGATGCAGCCTGTCCTGCGGCAGGTCCTCGTGCAGCCGGCCGGACAGCCAGGGGGCACGGTCGGCGAGCGCCGCCATTCCCATGCCGTACACCTCGACGGGCAGTTGACGGGACATCCGCAGCAGCATGTCGGTGCCGGCGACGCGCCACCGCCGGACCGGCTCGTTGACAACCGCCGCCAGTGAGGGCTTGGCTCCGCGATATCGGTACCCCGGGTCGACCACTCCGTGCTCGATCACCGACGTCGGCGCGGCGCCGCAGTCCCACATCAGCCGGTTGAAGTGCGTGACGTGCACGACGCGGATCGCCGTCTGGTCGGTCAGGGGATGCAACGTGGTCGCGGCCGGACCGCGAGGGGTGTCGTGCTCGAGGTACACCGCGGGCACATCCGTGCCCGGCCGCCGGCCCGTCCAGCGCCGCGCGAGGTCCATCTCGCGCGGCCGCTGGAGCACCATGACGTCGATCGGCGCGTCGCGGAGTGCGGGTACGGGGACTTCGACCGCGTTCGGGGGCCATCGCCACGTCCGGGCCCGCCCGCGGCCGTCGGCCCCGCGATCCGGCACCACGGGCAGCAGGTACTCGTGGCGGCCCTGCACCATGGCCGTGGTCCACGAACCGTGCACGTGCCACAGAAGGACCCTCACGCCGGACCGCCCTCCGCGCGTAGGGCAGGCCGACGTGGCGCTGATGCCGTTGCGGGTTCAGCCAGGCCGGCTACCGCATCTGCGACCGCGGCAGGCGGGACGCCACTGAGGCAGGGATGCCCATGCACCGGGCAGTTCCGCGCGCGCGTGCCCCGGCACCGCTCCCACTGGTCGCCGAGCAGGACCGACGGCACACCGTAAGGCGCCCACCGCTCGGCCGGCACGACCGGCGCGAACAGCGACACGACGGGTGTCCCGACGGCGGCCGCCACGTGAGCAGGCCCGGTGTTACCCGCGACCACGCAGGCGGCGCGCTCGATGAGCGCCGCTAGCTGCGCGAGGCTGGTCCGCCCTGCTAAGGCCGTTGCCCCGTCCCCAGCGACCCCGGCGACAAGGTCAGCCTCCGCGCCACCCCCCGTCACGACGACGTTCCAGCCCTGCTCCAGCAGCGCGCCGACGATCGCCCGAGCGTGGTCGGCCCGCGGCGCGCGGGCCGGCACCGACGCGCCGGGATGCACGACCACGAACGGCGGCTCCGGCACCAGCCGGCTGACGTCGGGCAGCGGCCGGCGAACCGCGAGCAGGCCGGCGTCCCCGTCCGGCAGTCCGGCGCCCGCCGCACGCGCCAGCGCCAGCGCCGCTTCCACCTCGTGGCCGCCGTCGCGCTGGTAGCGGAGGTCGAGCAGCGTGCCGGGGTAGTCCTCGCAGACCGCCCCCACCCACCCGATCCCGGCGAGCCGGGCGAGCAGCGCCATCGGCAGCGGGCTCTGGTGGTACGAGGTGAACACCACCGCGCGGTCGTACCGCCGGCGCTGCAACCGGCGAACCAGGGCGGTGACCTCGGCCGCGTCGACCGGCGGCGGCTCGAACCCGCTCCACGGGGCGTCGAAGACCAGCACCTCGCCCACCTCGGGCAGCAGCCGTGCCGCCGGTTCGCCGGCGGGCGAGGCCAGCAGGTCGACCGCCCCGAACCGGTGCGCCAGCGCGCGGACCGCGGGGCCGCACAAGAGCACGTCGCCGAGGCTGTCGAGCCGGACTGCCAGCACCCGGCTCACGGTTGGACCCATCGTTGCGGCGCGACGTTCCGGTATCGCAACGTCCCCAGCAGCCGGTGGGCGACGGCCACCGGCGGTATCACCGCGCTCGTCGCAACCATCCGTCCCAGCTCCGGCCCGCTCTTCGGCCCGCTGCGGATCCGATGCCAGGCGAAATGGCCGGTCAGCCCCGCCCAGACCAGCGCGGCCACTACTGCCGGCCATCGGGCGCCCAGCAGCCCGGCGGTGACGGCCGACACTCCAGCGGCCGTCGTCGCGATGTGCACGGGCAGCCGTCCCCCGGGCGCGGCGGCCGCTCGCCGCCAGCGCCGACCGTGCAGCCGCCGCATCAGGGCGTCGTCCGCGTTGCCCGCCTGGGCTCGTACGCTCGCCCACGTTCCCCCGTCGCGCGCCGGGTGCACGGTCACCCGGTGCCCCCGGATCAGCCGCCAGCCGGCGCCCTGCAGCCTGAGCGCGAGGTCGGCGTCCTCCCGGTACGCGCGCGGGAACCGCTCGTCGAAGCCTCCCGAGCGCTGCAGGGCTGCCCGCCGGTAGGCCATGTCCGCGGTGATCCAGGCGGCCGACTCCAGCCGGGCGGTGTTCCGCTCCGCGTCGGTGGCGCGGCGGTGTGCGGGCAGCGGCACGCTGATGCGCCCCTGGCTGCCCGCCACTTCGTCGGAACAGGCGGCCAGATCGGCGGCGAGCCGGTCCGCCCACCCGGTGTCGAGTGACACGTCGTCGTCCAGGAAGGCCACCCAGTCCGTCGTGGCCGTCCGCCAGCCGAGGTTGCGGGCAGCCGCCGGGCCGCGGCCTCCGGACCGGACCAGCCGGGGCTCGAGCCGTCCCAGGCGCACCTCGAGGCCCGGGTGCTCACCGGGCCGGTCGTCCACCACCACGACGTGCGCAGGCGGCCCGCCCCGCTGCGAAGCGAGGTCCGCGAGCAGCCGGAACAGGCTCGGCCTCCCGACCGTGGGGACGACCACCGTGTAGCTCGGTGTCATCGCACGCCCCCGAACAGCCCATCTCGCCGCACCAGGTGGGGGCCGAGGACGAGCGCGTCGACTGGTGCCGAGCCGAACAGCTCCAGCGCGTCCCGCGGGTCGTCCACCATCGGCCGGCCCGCCGTGTTGAGGCTGGTGTTCAGCAGCACCGGAAGCCCGGTGCGCGCCTCGAACGCTTCGAGCAGCGCCGCGACCCGCGGCAGCATGTCCGCGTCCACTGTCTGGATCCGAGCGGTGCCGTCGACGTGCGCGACCGCCGGGATGCGCTCCCGCCACTCTTCCCGCACCTCGTGGACGAAGAGCATGTACGGGCTGGGCAGCGGTCCCCGGGCGAATACCTCAACGGCGCGCTCGGCGCGCACCATCGGCGCGAGCGGCCGGAACTGCTCGCGGCCCTTGACCGCGTTGAGCCGCTCCTGGTTGCTCCTGTCGGCGGGGTTGGCGAGCAGCGAGCGTTGACCGAGCGCCCTGGGCCCGTACTCGCTGCGCCCGTCGAACCAGGCGACAACGCCGTTGCCGGCCAGTATGTCCGCGACCTGGTCCACCAGGTCGGCCGGCGTCGCGAACGGGACGGCGGCGCGACGCAGCCTCCCGGCGAGCTCCTCGTCGGACCACCCTCTGCCCAGCGCCGCCGAGTGCATCGGTGCCGGCGGCACGCCAGCATCGGCGCTGAGCTGGAGCGCGGCGCCCAGCGAAGTCCCGGCGTCGCCGGCGGCCGGCTGCACCCAGACCTCCTCGAACGGGGTCTCCCGCCAGATCCGCGAGTTCGCCACGCAGTTGAGGGCCGTGCCGCCGGCCATGGTGAGCACCCGGTCCCCGGTCTGCGAGTGCCGCCAGCCCGCCAGCTCGAAAAGCACCTCCTCACGCCGGCGCTGCACCGAGGCGGCCAGGGCCGCGTGCCGGTCGGTCCAGCTGTCGCCGACCCGCC
>CAZMXH010000112.1:0-9458 GCA_964570165.1 uncultured Actinomycetes bacterium | reverse complement strand
CATCCGCAATGACCTTGCCGGGATCGATGACGGCGATCCGGTCGGCAAGCAGGTCGGCCTCGTCTAGGTACTGCGTGGTGAGTAGCACCGTCGTGCCCTCATCCACGAGAGCGCGCACGATGTCCCAGACCTGGCTCCGGCTGCGGGGATCGAGCCCGGTCGTCGGCTCGTCGAGGAAGATGAGATCCGGCGCCACGATGATGCTCGCGGCGATGTCTATACGGCGCCGCATGCCACCCGAGTACTTCTTCACCTGGCGCCCGGCGGCCTCGGTCAGGCCGAACGCCGCGAGCAGTTGCTCGCCGCGGGCCCTTGCCTGTGCCCGGGAGAGGCCAAGCAGCTTGGCGAGCAGCATCAGGTTCTCGATGCCCGCGAGGTCCTCGTCGACAGAGGCGAACTGGCCGGTCAGGCTGACCCGGCGGCGCACCGAGTCGGCTTGACGCACGATGTCGTACCCGAAAACCCGTGCTGTGCCGCTTGTAGGCGGCACCAGCGTCGCCAGCATTCGGATCGTGGTGGTCTTGCCGGCGCCGTTAGGCCCCAGAAAGCCGTACACACCCCCGCTTGCGACGGACAGATCGACGCCGTCGACGGCCCTGGTCTTACCGAAGACCTTTACCAGCCCCTCGGCCTCGATCGCGATTCTGGAGTCTGCCATGCAGTTGCCTGTTCCTTCCGTGGGCGAGTAACCAGCACCCGGTTCTACCGATGTTGACCAGGGAGCCGGTCAGGACTTATCGCCCGAGCTGTCGAGACTGTCCTTAATCCTGACAGGCAGCACTGACAGAGTCCCGTGAATTTCCAGGCACCCAGCAGCATGAAGGGTTCACTCGGCGAGCCACCAGGACAACACGGCTCCGAGCGATTGAATAGCCGGCACGTCTGTGGAGTGTTGCTGCAACCTAAGTGGGCTACGCGATTGCCTGAATGCTGAGCCTGCTGAGACAGCGGGAGGGGATCTCTATGCTGGCCCGGTGAGCGTCGGGACGGCCTTCCTCCTCGTCGGTGGTCTGGTTCTCCTGGTCGCGGGGGGAGAGGTCCTGGTCCGCGGCGCCGCTGCACTCGCCCGCACGTTCGGGATGTCCCCCCTTGTCGTCGGTCTGACGGTAGTAGCGTTCGGCACCTCGGCGCCGGAGCTCGCGATCAGCGTGGACGCGACGCTGTCCGGCGCACCCGGTATCGCGGTGGGCAATGTGGTCGGCAGCAACATTGCCAACATCCTCTTGGTGCTGGGCCTCGCCGCACTGGTGCTTCCGTTGGCGGTCAGGTCGCGTCTCGTGCGCGCCGACATCCCCGTCATGGTGGTGATTTCCGTCCTGCTGCTCGTCGTCGCGCTGGACGGAACGATCGACCGGCTGAACGGCGCGATCCTGCTCGTCGTCCTGATCGGCTACGTGACGCTCACGGTGATCATCACGCGTAGGCAACCGGTGCCCCGGTCGCGAAGATCACCGGAATCGGGCGGACCAGGCCATCCGGCGGTCCAGGTCATCTTCGTCGTCCTCGGTGTGGGGATGCTGGTTCCCGGCGCCCGATTGCTGGTGGAGGGGGCGACCGAGGTCGCGTCCGCGTTGGGCGTCAGCGACCTGATCGTCGGTTTGACCGCGGTCGCGCTCGGCACGTCGCTGCCCGAGTTGGCGACAAGCGTGGTCGCCGTGGTCCGCGGCGAGCGCGACATGGCGGTCGGCAACATCGTCGGCAGCAACGTGTTCAACATCGGTGCGGTGCTGGGGATAGCCGCGATCGTTGCGCCGGAGGGGATTCCCGTCGCCTCGGCGGTCGTGTGGTTCGACCTGCCGGTGATGCTCGCTGTCGCGCTCGTCCTCCTGCCGGTGGCATTCACGGCGCTCGCTGTCGCGCGGTGGGAGGGCGCGCTGTTCATCGGCCTCTACGCCGCGTACATCGCGTACCTCGCTCTCGACGCGACCGGTCACGACGCACTCGACGACTACAGCACGGTCATGCTCGGCTTCGTCATACCGATCACCGTGCTGTGGTTGGCTCTGCTGGTGGCGTACGAGTTCGGGCTGCGCCGCGGCCGCCGCGAGGCGAACCGACGCGACGAGCAAGGTCGCACAGGGCTGGGTTGAGGGCGATCGGGTCGCCTGAGAGGGCGGTCTCGCGGCGACCGTCATGGCCTGCGCCACACCAGCAAGGCTGACCGGGTGATCAGGAGTACAAGCCCCGTGATCGAGGCCACCAGCAGCCAGATCGTGACGCTGGGCATCGACCAGAACAACTGCTCATAGGTGAAAGCGCGCCCGGCGAAGGCCGTGGTGATCGGAGGCAGCGCGACCAGCAGCACCGTCGGCACGAGCAGCCATGCAAAGCCCGGCAGCAGTCGCCACCATGCCCTGTCAGCATGCCGGGCAGTCCACCTCTGCAGCCGGAACATCGCACGGACCCGCAGCGCCAGGGTGAGCACGGTAAGCGCAGCCAGCAGGAGGCCGAGCGTGTTGGCGCTGAGCCACTGTCGCGGCGCCTGGTCCGCGTGGAGCAGCCGCGCCACGCCTGCACTGAAGCCGTGGTAGTCCACGAGCGCGTTGTAGCTGTTGAACAGCAGGACGACGCCGTACCCGTCCGCGGTGAGCGACTGCTCCGCATAGAAGGTCGACAACACCCCGGTGTGCGCCAGATCAAATTGTTCGCCGGGGTCGCCTCGGAGCCATCCCATGCCGTAGTCGCTGTCGACGTCGCCCGGGGGCGTGTGCATCACGCGCAGCGCTTCTGGGCTGAGCACGCCGTCGGCAACGGCATCGTCGAGCCCGGACTGCACGGACAGCCACGTGGCCAGATCGGCAGCAGTCGAGACCATGCCTCCGTAGCCGCCGAGGAACCCTTCCTGCTCGGCACGCGCCACGGGCCGCCCGTACACCAGTACATGCCCTTGCGCTAGTCGCTGGGCTTCCTGCACCGCCTCCGTACTGGTGGCCGCCGCGAACGTGTCGTCCATGCCGAGCGGCTCGAGCAAGTGCCGCTCCACGTACCGCGCGAACGGTTCGCCCGCGACCACCTCGACCAGCCGGGCCGCCACCGCGTAGTTCAGGTTGAAGTAGTTGAAGCTCGTCCCTGGATCCGCGACCAGTCGCGCGCTGGCAAGATCGGCGACCCGTTCGGCGATCGCGCCTGCGGGGGGATGGGCGCCCGCGGAGTACGCCTGGTCAGCCAGGCCGCTGGTGTGGTTGAGCAGGTGCCGCACGGTGATCTGACCGCCACGCGGATCACCCACCCGGAACTCGGGCAGGTAGTCCGCGACCGGAGCATCGAGATCGACCTCACCGGCCTCGACTAGCTGCAGGATCGCGGCTGCCGTGAACGACTTGGACAACGACCCGATGCGGAACTGGGTCCGGGCCGTGACCGGCTCGCCAGATCGGGCGACGCCGTACCCCTTCAGCAGCAGCACCCGATCGCCCGCGGTGACCGCCAGCGCAACCCCAGGCAGGTTGTTGGCTCGCAGGCGCTCCGCGACGAAGCGGTCGATTTCGTCCAGGTCCGCAGCGGTGGTGCCGGCTGAGGCGGGCATGCTCGCCGGGAATGCCAGCAGCAGCACGGCGAGCACTCTGGCTGCGCGGGCGAGTCGGAGACGATCCCGGTGAATCCATCGCACGGCGTCGGATCGAGTCGCCATCCCGCCACGGTAGACATCCGACTCGCTGCCATGTCCACGCTGTGCCGATGGCTCTTGCGGTGATCCGGTGTAGTGGGTTTAGTTGAACGTTACAGAAGCCGAGGGATGACGATGGCGCAGAATCCAGGGATCAGGTCCGTGGCTCGGGCGGCCGGCGTGTCGCTGACCACCGTGTCCAACGCCTACAACCATCCCGAGCGGTTGTCGCCGCACCTTCGCGCCAAGATCATGGCGATCGCCCAGGAGCAGGGCTACGGGGGACCGGACCCGGCGGCGCGGACGCTGCGGACCCGGCATGCCGACGCGGTCGGTGTGATGTTCACCGCAGGCCTGTCCTACGCCTTCACCGACCCTCACTACGTGGGCTTGCTCCAGGGAATTACCGAGGTGGCGCAGGAGACCGGCACCGGTCTGCTGCTGATCCCGATCGAGCCGGCGAGCGATGGCGACGGAGCCGGGTGGTCGGAAGGTGCCGTCCAGCGAGCGATGATCGATGGGGCCGTGGTGGATAGCCTCGACGCCGACCACCCCGCCGTACGGGCGCTGACACGGCGCGGGATCCCCGTAGTGCAGGCCTCGGCATCCCGGGACGGGCCGTACGTGGCAGTCGACGACCACGCGGCGGGCAGGTTGATCGGTGAGCATCTCGCCCACCTCGGGCACAGGGACGTTGCCGTGGTCGTCGGCGGCCCCGGGGCGCCCGGCCACGCCACGAGCGAGGTGGACGAACACGTCCTCCATCCGAACTCCCGGCTACGGCTGGCGGGCATCCGCGAGGGCCTGGGTTCCGGCGCGACGGTGGCGGTGGTCAGCGGGGGGCGCAACACGATCGAATCCGGCCGGGCCGCGGCTGAGCTCATCCTCGACATGCCGGAGCGGCCGACCGCCGTAGCGGCCCAGAGCGACGTGCTGGCGCTGGGCGTGCTGGAGACACTGCGTCGCCGGACATTGCGGCCAGGCGTCGACGTCTCGGTGACCGGGTCCGGCGACGCCGGCGCGGCGGCAGCGGAGCGGCTCACGACCGTCCGGCTGCCGATCGTTGAGCAGGGCCGGCTGCTGGGCCGGGTACTGCTCGACCCGTCCGTCACCGACCGCCAGATCGTGCTGCCGCCCGACCTGGTGATCAGGAGTACCACGGGCCCGGCCAAGGCCCGGGTGACGGCCAGACCCGGCACCACCGGCGCGAGCGCGGACCGCTGGCAGGTCGGCCTTCTCGACCTCGACTCCTACCTGCAGAGGCTCGACTACTCCGGCGGGCTGGAGCCGGACGAGCGGACGCTGCGGGCACTGCACCGCGCGCATGTGGCGACGATCCCGTTCGAGAACCTCGATCTGATGCTGGGCCGAGGGATCAGCCTCGACCTGGCGCGAATCCAGGCCAAGCTGGTCGACCGGGGCAGGGGCGGATACTGCTTCGAGCAGGGCCTGCTGTTCGCGGCGGTGCTGGAACGGATCGGCTACCGGGTGTCACGGCTGCTCGTCCGGATTGGCGACCCCGCGGAGCATCCCCGGCCACGGACCCATCTCGTGCTCCGGGTTAGGATCGGCGACGAGTGGTGGCTGGCCGACGTCGGCTTCGGCTCCGGCCTGCTTGAACCGCTGCCGCTGGACGGCACTGGGCCGCACCGGCAGGGGGACTGGATGCTCGAGGTGGTGCGCGGCGACGACGGCGACTGGCGGCTGCGCGAACGCCGCGGCTCAGGGTGGACGACGTTGATGACGATCCTCGAGGAGCGGCACTATCCGGTCGACATCGAGATCGCGAACTTCAACACCGCAACCAATCCCAACTCGCGTTTCACCCAGCGGCCCATCGCGGTGCGCAAGGACGAAACCGCGCTGCGCACCCTGACCGGCCGCCGGTTCGCCGTGGAGCACCCGGACGGGTCCGGCTGGGGGCGAAACCTCACCGACGTCGAGTTCGGCGCGGTGCTGCGGGACGAGTTCGCCCTTGACCTCTCACCCGCCGAGGTGGCCACCATCGTGACCAAGATTCCGCCGGAGCAGGGAGCGAGCGGCAATGCTGGTTGAAATCTGGTCGGACGTGGTGTGCCCCTGGTGCTACATCGGCAAGCGACGGTTCGAGAAGGCGGTGGACGCGTTCGGTCGCGACGCCGTCGAGGTCGAGTGGCGCAGCTTCCAGCTTGACCCGGCGCATCCCAAGGGTGCGCGCAAACCGCTGCTGCAACACCTGGCCGACAAGTACGGCTGCACGCTCGACGAGGCACGCGCGATGAACGACCGCGTCACCGCGCTCGCCGCAGCCGAGGGGCTGGCCTACGACCTCGACAGCTACACCGTCGTCAACACCTTCGACGCGCACCGTATGGCGCACCTGGCACGGGCGCACGGCTTGGGAACCGAGATGCACGAACGTCTCCTCCGGGCGCAACTCGTCGAAGGCCAGGTGCTCGATGACGTCGACACGCTCGTCCGGCTCGGTGGCGAGGTGGGACTTCCCGCCGACGAGACCCGGGCCATGCTCGCTGGTCCCGACTACGGCTCCGAGGTCGACGACGATATCCGTACGGCCCGTGCCCTCGGTATCACCGGAGTGCCCTTCTTCGCGATCGACCGCACTTACGGCATCGCCGGCGCCCAGCCGGCCGACCTGATCCGCCAGACCCTGGAGACGGCCCGCGATCGCTCAATCCCCGCCGGCTGACCCCCGCTGAAAAGGCCCGCCGGCGATCAGCCGAAGCAGGTACTCCGCCTCAGCGACGAGCGCGTCCCGGCCGGGCGCAACGTACCTGCGCGGGTCAACCAGCTTGGCGTCGCCGCTCAAACGTGGGTTGTCCTCGTAGGGCAGCTGGGAGGCATCAAACATGACGCTGGTGAAGCCCAGTTCCAACGCCTCACTCACAAGCGAGAGGTTCGTCGCGTGGTCCAGGTGAACCGCCGCAGGGGTCCTTGCCTGGCGGGCAATCGCGATCGTGGCCAGACCCAGCGGCTCGAGATTGCCGTGGTATCGCACCGTGTTCTCGCTTATCTGAAGGACGACCGGCAGCCCGGCCTTCTCCGCAGCGCGGACGTACGCCTCCGCATGTTCGAGCAGGATGACGTTGAAGGCGCCGACGCCTCGGCCCTCGGCGATGGCCTCCGTGTTGATCTCTGCGGTCGTGGCCGGAGGGTATGGCCGCGATCCTCCCGGACCGGACGCTGCTCGCGCGGCCGCCGGAGCATGTTGAGGGCAACCCGACCGGCGCCGGTGACGCGGCGAGTGCGGCGATCAGCCGCCACCTCGCTGCCGCTGGATCGCACCGCGCCGTGGACTGGGACGCCGCCCTCGCGGACGCCGTCGCTCTCTCGGCGTCCGCGGTCCTCCGGCGGGTCGCGGGTGAGATCGACATGGACGCCTACCACCCCTGGCGCGAGCAAGTGGTGGTGGAGGCGTGTTGACTCGGCGTGCCAGGCGGTGTTTATCGGCTGGACGTCGGGACATAGATCTGCACCGTGTCAGCGGACAACGACCTGATCGAGGTCACCCGTACCATCCCTGTCACCGCGGACCGTGTGTTCGCTGTGCTGGCGGATGGCTGGGTGTACGCCGGATGGGTGGTCGGGGCTACTCATGTCCGCAACGTCGACGGTTCGTGGCCCGCTGTGGGCGCGCGGATCCATCACAGCCTGGGGCCGTGGCCGTTCGTCGTCCATGACGTGACGACGGTGGTCGACGCCGAGAAGGATCGGCGGCTGGAGCTGGACGCGGGCATCTGGCCGATGGGCACGGCCCGGGTCAGGCTCGCGCTCACTCCTCTGGGCAACCAGACCGAGGTCAGAATGGCCGAGAGAGCTGTCAGCGGCCCGCTGGCCCGGGTGCCTCGGTCGGCCCAGGCGATGGTGCTTCGTCCCCGCAACCGTGAAGCGTTGCGCCGGTTGTCCGACATAGCGGTTAATCGGGAGCAGTGACGCGCGCGACGCGCGGCTACGTGTCAGGATCCGCCTGCGATTGATGGGTCGGCGATCCCGGGCGTGCCCGGCTCGGACGCGGCCATCCCGGCCTTGCCTCCCACGGAGCCATCGGCTCGCTGCCTGCCCCACGTCCCTCTTGAATGCCCGCGACCATGTCGCTGAGCGCGGCATGACCGTCGTACTCCGGCCGCCAGCCCAACTCGCCTCGGGCACGGGCAGTGTCGAGGAGCGGCACCCGATCCGCCATCATGATCCACCCCGGGTGGAGCGGCTGGATGCCGATGCGCCACGTGGCGAGCGCGGCCGCCGACAGCAGCGAGCGCGGCACCGGCAACAGGTAGCCGCCGAGCTCCTGTGCCAAGTCCGCAGCGGAGAGCACGGGCTCGGCAGCGAGGTTGAAAGCGCCTCGCGCGTGGAGGGTCACCATGGACCAGAGCGCCTGGGCGACATCGTCGGCGTGGACGACCTGGGCGCGCAGGCTTCGCCACAGCGGCATGGGGAGTACAGCGCGGCCGACCAGCGTCGGGGGGAGCAGGGGGCTGAGGATCCGCCGGGCGAACTGCGCGCCCGCTTCTCGTTGCAGGATCGCGCTGGGACGGGCACCCGCCACCGTCACTGCGGGGTTGCGCTGGACGAAGGCGTGCACCATCCGTTCCAGGCGGGCCTTGTCCTGGCTGTAGGCGCTTCCGGGAACTCCGGTACACGGCTGGCCCTCGTCGACCCGGTGCCAGCGCGGCGCGGGAGCGTAAGCCGCGACGGAGGACACGTAGACCAGTTGCGGGACCCCTGCTGCCGCCATCAGATCCAGTACCTGCCGCGTACCGATGATGTTCGTCCGGTACAGCGACTGCTCGGCGACACCGGGCTGGATCGCCCACGCCAGATGCACCACGACATCCGCGCCGGCCAGGACCTCCCGGAGCGGGACGGCCGCGGTGCTGTCGGCCAGGTCACACGCCACCCACTCTGCCGCCGAGAAGGGCGGCTGAGGCCGCGGCAGGCGGCGCGCGACCCCGGTGATCGTCCAGTCCGGGTGCCGCGCGGCCGACCGAAGGAAGGCCGACCCGACGTTTCCCGTCGCGCCGGTGACTACGGCCCTCACAATGTGTTCCCTCCGCTGGGCGTGTGGCGCCGCTTGTCATGCCGCAGGAGTCCCCGTTCCACGTGGCGGGCCGTCCAAACGTCGAGGGCGGGCGTGCGCGGGAACTCTTGCTCAGCGTGCAGTGCCGAGCACGTGCGTGACGCCGGCGAACGGGAACCGCTCCAGTTCGGTGATCTCGAACCCGGCGGCCTCGATGATCGCCGGAGCGTCGCGGTTGAGGTGGCACCCGGCGGCCAATGCCGACCACAGGGGTGTGACGACGTCCTCGACCACCCCGATGATCGGCTGCGCCGAGCGTACGTGCTCGTAGAACCGGATCAATCCACCAGGGATGACCACCCTTCGCAGTTCGGCAAGCGCTCGGCCGGGATCGGCGATCGAGCACAGCACAAGCGACAGGACCGCAGCATCGTAAGAGTCGTCGGTGACGGGAAGCTGCTCGGCGCGTGCGCTGACGATGTTGACCTGCGACAAGGTGGACCGCGCCGCACTTTCGGCCTCCGAGCGCAGTAAGGCCTCGGGTTCGATCGCCAGCACAGACGTGACCGAAGCCGGGTAGTGCGCGAAGTTGAGCCCGTTGCCGGATCCGACCTCGATGACTCGGCCGGACAGCGGAGCCAGCAACCGCGCTCGGAGGTCGCTCCCGCCTCTCCTGTCGAGCCATCGGCTGACCCTTGGGTACACCCGGCCGAACCAGGGATGCTGGAGCGTGCCGCGCTGCATGTGCGTTGGTCGTCGCATTTGCGCCCCCTCGTCCCGGTTCCCGGGCGCCTTGCGCTGGGCGGTGTTCACAGATGAGTCTGCTGCCTCGTC